>JALZAA010000167.1 GCA_030948625.1 Actinomycetota bacterium | reverse complement strand
CCCGAGGAGGCCCCGATGTCGACGCCGGTGTGCACGCTGGTCCCGCCGTTGATCGGGTCTTGTCGCGGACCGAAGGGGCTGGTGATCGGGCCGTTGACCGGCCAGACGAACCGGTGATTCCCGGGCGTCGGGTTGCCGCGGCTGACGCTGCCCGAGATCTGCGCCTGCAGCGCGTTGTACTGCGCCTCGAACTCGGCCTTGCGGGCGCGGATCCCGTCGAGGACCGTTTGCTCCTGCGCCTCGACCGCCGCCACCTGCTGACGCTCGCCGTCGGCCTGGCTCCGGAGCTGGGTGACCTGATCACGCTCGTCGGCCGCGGCCGCCTCCGCCTGCTGGGACTGGGCCTGCTCCTTCCTGAGATCGCGCTGGGCGTCGTCGAGTTGGTTCTTGAGGCTTCCCTGCCTCTGCAGCTCTAGCTCGAAGCGGCGTGAGTTCTCCCCCAGGTACTTGCTGCCCGCGATGATCTCGTGCGCGCCCCCGTTCGTGGAGAGCAGCGACAACGCACTGGCGGCGCTGCCGTTGCCCTTGTACAGCGCGACCGCCGACGTGTTGAACCGGTCCTTCGACGCCTGGATCTCGGCCTCGATCTGATCGATGTTCCGCTGGACGGTGTCGACCTGGGCCTGGATGCGCGCGATCTCGGCCTCCGCGGCCTGGACCTTCTGCGTCGCGTTCGCGATCTGGCCATCGAGCGCAGCGACCTTCGCGTCGAGGTCCTGCCGCTGAGACTGGACGTCCTGGAGCTGCTTGACCGCCGCGACTTCTTCGGCCGACGCGCCGTCGATGGCCTCGACGAGCTCGCTCTTGCTCTTCGGGTCGGGCTGGGTCTGCGCGACCGCGGACGGCGCGGGCGCGACAAACCCCACCAAGAGCGCGGCCGCGACGAGACAGAGAAAGAGCCGGCGGGGCACCAGAGGCCCGTCAGGCTAGGCAACACAGTTCACAGAGACAACAGTTAGGCACAAGTCGGCCACTCCGCCGGAGATTCCTTGCCGGCGCAGCCGATCAGGCAGACCAGGGTGAGCGACACCGAGGTCGGACACCGTCCTGTTTCTGGCCAGACACGCTGCAGGTGGTCTCTGACGCGGTGGACGCAGAACTGCTCGCCGTCGACCGCGGATCGCGAGGACTCATTGCGCTTGGCTGACGGCAGTTGAGCAAAACTCTCCTTGTGCGAACGCGACCGTCTCTCATCGTGGCGATTGCTCGCGAGGCTCTCGCTGTGCCAGATGGTGTCGCCCACGCCCAGAGCTAAGCCGATCCGGAGGAACGTCTCGAGCAGACCCACATCGACAACCCCGGCCCGCGTCGCCAGGTCATGGATCGTGGGCCCCACGGTCAGCGCGTCAGCGATGCCAGTCTTTGCGGCGACACCGAGGAACTGCACTCGGAGCAAGCATCTGGGAGAGATAAAGGGGCGCGACGGGCGGTTTGAGGTGAAGGGACGGCGCCTGCGCGCTGTCGTCGGCGGATCACGTGATCTGCGCGGCAGCCGCACCCGCAGCTTGCTCTACCGATGGGCTCGATTCCTCGGCGACTATCAGGCGGTCAAGCGCGGCACTGTCGGGAAGCGGCTCGCGCGGCAGAGTGACTGGAGGCTCCCTCGGGCGACTCTTCCGCTGACATGCGCCGCGTTGTCGTCGTTCTCGCAGGTGAACGCTGTCACCTCGCTTACAAGCAACCTGGCGTTCTAAGTGCCGACCAATTCCTCTACCGCGTGTTCCACATCGTCGTACAGCGGCTGAAGTGCCTCTGTCGAGATCGCGCGCACGTTCTGCGGATCGTAGAAATCTGAGTAGTGATCGACAGTTGACTCTGTCCCTCGAATCACCAGGTACTTCGGGATCCGGAGATCGCGAACAACGTCCAGCATGAAGGAGGTGTTCAGCTTCGCGGCGGTAACAGATTGAGCCGGAGCCGCCGCGTCAATAAAAGAGGAGACCAACGTCGGCGGCCGCCGGGTGCCCCGAGCGGCTACGGCGAGGGGCGCAGAGAACCGTTCGCCGTGTCCTCGAACCTGATCTCCTTCGGAGCGGCATCGAACATGCCGGCTCGCTCGAGCGCGCTACGCCGACGCCGATCATCGACGTCATGTTCGGCTTCGGCTTCGTCTGCGGCGGACCTAACGGCGCCGCCGGTGAGATCCGACGCGATCAATGCGTGGATCAATGGACTTGATCCTGCGTACGAAATCGTTGAGTCCACCTCATGGCACAGAGGACCCGCACCAGTGAGCCGAGAGATCGTGAGCGCCGACTGGTTCCGTGAACGCCTGTTGGCCGGGAATTGGTTCCGCGTCGAGCGCAGCTGGGCGCCGCAACTGGTGACGTCAACGTCGCCCGTCATCGATGAACTCGTCGAGCTTGCGAACTCGCTTATCACGAATCGTTCGATTCTCGATGGCCTCCAGGATGAGGGGACTCTCGACCGATCGAAGTCCGCCGGTGAAGTGTCACTGACCCCCGCGGTGGCAGATAGCGAGCCGGCGGCGGGCGCTGAGAGCAAGACCGAACCTTTCTGACGAATCAGTCCGTGCGTTGCTGAACGAGGAGGCGCCCGGTCTGGCTGTCGGTCCACGCGAGTGGCGGTCGCGATCCCGCGCCTTCGAGGGTGAGACTTAGGGATCGCAGATCGAACGCACGTCTACCGTCCAGTCCTCGGTCTGGCACGGCGACGAGCCACGTCTACAGCGCCACGTATCCCATCGTTCGCCGAAGGAAACGGGCCGTACCATTCGAGGCTCTGCGTTCGCGTTCGACGACTGCGGGGTGGCCTCTGCGGTAAAGCTCGCAACTGGCTCGGTGCACAATAAAGGTGAACCGCCCCGGGTTTTATAGAGGCTGTGGTTCTTTAGTCCCGGCGGTCGCGGCCGGGTGCGCGTGACGGTAGTAGGTGGTTTCGTGTTCGGCGGGTGGGACCTTGCCGATCTCGCTGTGCAGTCGTCGGTGGTTGAACCAGTCGAGGTATTCGAGGGTGGCGAACTCGACGTCGTCGAGACCACGC
>JALZAA010000112.1 GCA_030948625.1 Actinomycetota bacterium | reverse complement strand
TCCGTAATGGGGGCCGCCGACAGCGTGTGGACTCTGAGGGTCGAAGCAATCGACGGGCCGAATAGATTACTCGCACCTATTAGGTGCGAGCGAGGAACTACCTGCAGTTCTGGCGCGTAACCGTGGTTACGGACCCTCACGGGCGGGGTTGGTGCGCGTGGGTCGGGATCGCCTCGTGCAAAGCCTCACGTCTGTCAACGTCCTGGTCGGCGGCGTCGCGGGCGCGCTCATTCACGGCTGAGCTGCAGCTCGCCACGGAGGAGTGGTGGGCGTACGGTTCCACTCGCCCCTCCGACACGGCCCGAACTGCAAACGCGTTGCAAACGCACCGCGCGCAATGAGCCCGGACGCAGCGGCACGGACGATCCTCTCGAACACTGAAACTCGCAGGTCAGCCGGACTGCGCGCTACCGGACCGGACGCGTCGTCACCGGCCAGTCAGGACTCATAATCCGTCGGACGGAGGTTCGATCCCTCCCGGCCCCACGAGCGATCCGCGTCTCGGTTGTCACGTCCACTCCGGAGCGATCGCAGCGGCGATGACGTATCCGGCGACGTCGGCGCCGAGGGTGGTGAGGTGGAGCAAATCGATGCGCACCTGCTGGATCCCGCCGTTGGAGCCGAAGTCGAGATTCGCCGAGTATTGATTCCCCGGCGCGAGATACGGGTTCAGATCGATCTTCTTGGCACCCACGATGTCTGCCGTCTGTTGCCACGTCAGGAACTGGTTCTCCGAGACCAAGTTGGTCGTCGCCGTAGCACCCATCGGCGCGATGGCGACGTAGGGCACGCCGCTGAACTTGGCGATGTTCACGAGGTTCTGGGTCCCGCCCTGAAGTTGGCTCAGCCACGCCGCGTCGTCACCTGTCCCAAACCCGTTGCCGACGAACTCGAACACCACGATGTCGGGATGGTGCTGCGCGATCAGCTGCTGAAGACGGCTCGCCCAATCGACGCCCTGCAGGGTGCCGGTCGGGGCGGAGCCGTTCACCGCCGCGTTGACGACCGTTGCACATCGGCCCGACTGGTGGAGCACGTCGCCGATGTTGCTGACCGGGGTCATGAGCGAATCGCCGACGAGCAGCACCGTCTTGCACTGGGTGCCGGTGTACTGCGAGATGCCCGGATACCCGGGAAACACCGGAGCGCTCGACGGCGGAGGGGGTCCGGCAAAGCATCCGGCGACGAGCACCGCCATCGCCAGTCCGAGGAAAATCTTGAACTTCATCCCTGCCTGCCCTGCCCTTGCCTGAGTTCGTCAAGGTAGCAGCCTGCTTCCCGGCGGCGGCGCGTCCGATCTCAATCGCTCGACTGGTCCGAGCGTGACCGGATGGCGAGCCGAACCGCCTCATCGGTCTCCTCGACGCTGAAGTCGAGGTGGCCGCAGCAATCCCGCTCGCGCTGTACGAGATCCCGGACCTGGGAGGCGGCGGCGCGGTCGAACGTGAGGACGGTGCGGCCGTCCTCGTCGTGTCGCTCCCGCAGCGCCGAGCTCGTCAGCCGCTCGATCTCCCCGAGTCGTTCGTGGAGCTCGCCCTGCTCGAGCGTGCAGTCGTCGGCGAGCCTTGGCAGGTTCAGGTCTCTTGCCCGGGTTTCGTCCATGGGCCTATCTTGCAAGTTGAACTCAACTTCAAGTCAAGGCCCTATGACCGCAGCGAGCGCATTGCCCATCGGTGAGATCGCCCGGCGAGCCGGCCTCCGGCCGTCGGCCGTTCGGTACTACGAGCGTGTCGGGCTCCTCACCCCGGTTCCGCGTAGCGGCGGCCAGCGTCGCTACGACTCCTCGACGCTCCACCGTCTCAGCGCTATTCGCCTGGCCCAGCGCGCGGGCTTCTCCCTCGACGAGATCAAGCGGTTGTTCGAAGCGGAGCGGCGTCCGGGCGGCGCGGGCTGGCGCGCGCTGGTCGAGATCAAGCTCGACGAGGTGCGCGCTCGCATCGACGAGGCTCAGATGATGGAACGCATGCTGCTCGAGAGCCTCGAATGCGGCTGCGAGGCGTTCGACGAGTGCCCGCTGATCGAGGTGCCGAACGCCGGCTAGGCGTGTTCAAGGACCGCGCCGACGCCGACGAGGTCCGGGCGCGGGGGCTGGCCCGCCGGGGGGGTAACGGGCCAGCCCACGCCCAAGCCCGCCGGTGCCGCGTGCCCGATCCGAACCTCGAGCGCGTCGACTCGTTCGCGAGCAGCTTGCAGACCGTCGAGGATCCCGCGGGCGTTGGCGAGGGCACGGGCGTTGCCGCCGTCGAGCCCGACGAGCGCCAGCGCCCGGGTGAGGAATCGTCGCGGGTCCGTCGTCACTGTCATCGAGCTCGATGATCGAGCACCGAGGTTTCCGGACGTCGGCCGCGCGTTGTCCTCAGCGTGAACTGTGGCTGAGCATCCGCTGACCAGCGCGCGCGGCGCTCAGGCCCTCGCTGCGGATGCGGCCACCCCGGCGACCCGCCGGACCTGTGCCCGGACTGTGTTAGGAGGACGCCCCGGGACCGTTGGGCGACGAGCCGGTGTACGCCTCGGTCTGCTGCCGGACGCGCTCCAAGCCGAGCTCGACCGCGGCCTGTGCCTTCTCGACCGGAGCGCTCTGCCGCGCGTCCTGGAGCCAGCGCCGTATCTGCTCGTAGCGCTCACGCCCCGCTTTGGCGCCGAAGTAGTAACCGATCGCGAAACCAATGGCGAGCCCAAGTCGAAATCGCATGTCGGCTGTTGTACCGCGCCTTTGCTACGTCGTACACATTTCAACCGCGCAACGAACATGCGTTCGCTACGATGGCCGTCGAGTCACTTCCCCCAACCGCCGGCGAGGGGGAAGGGAGCCGGCAGCCATGGGCTACCGGGGCAAGGTCAAAGAACAAGAAGCCGCCCGCGTCCTCCGGGCCGAAGGTCGCACGCTCGCCGACATCGCGGCGACGCTCGGGGTTTCCAAGTCATCGGTCTCGTTATGGGTCCGCGACGTCCCGTTCACGCCCTCACCGCGGCGTCACGGCGCCCAACGCCGACGTCAGCCGCTCCGAGAGCGAAGGCTCCGCCAGATCGAAGAGCTCAACGATCAAGGAAGAGTGCGAATCGGAACGCTCAGCGAAGATTCGTTCTTCGTAGCCGGCATCGCTCTCTATGCAGGCGAAGGAGCGAAGAACGACCGGCTCGTGAAATTCGCGAACAGCGATCCAGAGATGGTCCGGTTCTTCTGTGCGTGGTTCCGTCGGTTCTTCACCGTCGACGAATCACGCCTGCGCTGCTCGGTATACCTTCACGAAGGTCTCGATCTCGAGGTGACCGAGGAGTTCTGGTCTGCGCTGAGCAGGATACCGAGGTCCCAGTTCCGCAAGCCGTATCGGGCCGTTCCTGATCCGAGCATCCGGAGGAACAAACACGAACACGGCTGCTTCTACGTCAACTATTCGTGCTCGCGTACGCACCGGGAAATAATGGGTCTGGTTCGCGCGCTGCTATCTTCGTACTGCTATTCCGGGGTGGCGCAACAGGTAGCGCAACGGATTGTTAATCCGGAGATTGCGGGTTCGAGCCCCGCCCCCGGAGCTCAAATCCCACCGAGCTCACGCACGATCTTGCCGAACGACGAGAAGTCCTCGCGCCCGTAGCCAGCCGTGATCGCCGCGCCGAGCAACTGCCGCGCGACGCCCGATGTGAACAGCGGCGTGTTCGCCCGGGCGGCGAAACCGATCGCCAGATCAAGGTCCTTCGCCATGAGCTCGGTCATGAAGCCCGGTCGCCAATCGTTCGACGCGGGACCGTCCGGCAGTACCCCCTCGAACGGGATGCGCGTGCGGATCGCGTCGCAGTCACCCGTCGACTGCGTGACGACCTCGTGCAGTTTGTGCAGGTCGACGCCGGCCTTCGCCGCCATCGTCGTCGCCTCCGCGACGGCGAGCGTCTGCGCGGCATAGAGCAGGTTGTTGCACAGCTTCACGATCTGCCCCGTACCGGGCCCACCAACGTGCACGATGGCCCCTGCAAACGGCTCGAGCGCCGGCCGCGCCGCGGCAAGTACGTCGGCGTCGCCGCCGACCATGAGCGTGAGGGTCCCCTTCTCGGCACCGACCGTGCCGCCCGACAGTGGCGCCTCGAGGTAGCGCGCACCGGTGGCGCCGACCCGCTCGTGCTGGGCCCGCTCGACATCGGGATCGATCGTCGAAGTGTCGACGACGATCTTCCCGTCGCCCAACGCCGGGAGGGCCGCTTCGAGCACCTGCACGACGTCCGGCGAGTTCGGCACGCACAGGATGGTGACGTCGCTCGCGCCGACGACGCCGAGCGGCCCGTCGCCCTCGGCCGCGCCGGCGGCAACCGCCGGCTCGATTCCTCGTCGACTCCGAGATGTGACCGTCACCTCGTGACCGGCGTCGACAAGATGACGCGTCATCGGTAGTCCCATTGCGCCGAGCCCGATGAATCCAACCTTCATGCGACAACGGTAACCGGACACATCGCGCAGCGATCAGGTGACGCAGGCATCGCCGCGTTCGGCGACAAGAGCTTCATGTCTCGGCGATGAGTGGCGGCGGCGCCGGGGCGCGGCACGTCGCCGCACTGGCTCAGGTGCTCGGGCAACCACCGGTGCCGAGGGCCGTCCAGGGAACCGCGCGCGCCGTCCCGGCCGGAACTGGCGTCTAGGCAAAGCGAAACGGCGTGTAGCGTCAATTCTCTATGGGTCGGCACGTCGAATCGGACGTTCCGCTCGAGGTCATCACGGTCCCGTCTCTGCGCGAGCTCCGTCGCCGGCTGCCGCGCCTGCTCGTCGGCATCGTGCTCCTCGGCGTCGGGGTGGCGATGATGGTGCAGGCGCGACTCGGGCTGAGCCCGTACGACGTGCTCCACCAGGGGTTGGCCAAGCGCACCGGGCTCAGCCTCGGCGCCGTTGTCGTGCTGCTCGGGATCGTCATCCTCGTCCTGTGGATCCCTCTCCGACAGCGGCCGGGCATCGGCACGGTGATCAACACGCTGACGGTCGGATGGGTCATCGACTTCGCCCTCCAGGTTGTGCCGGAGCCCGACCTCGCTTTTGCGCGCATCGCCATGCTCCTCGGCGGCATCGTCATCACCGCGCTCGGCATTGGCCTGTACATCGGAGCCGGCCTCGGGCCGGGGCCGCGTGACGGGCTCATGACGGGGATCGCGGCGAAGGGCTACCCGCTCTGGGCAGTGCGCACGGTGCTCGAGCTCACGGCGCTCGTCGCGGGCTGGGCGCTCGGCGGCAGTGTCGGCGTGGGGACGATCTTGTTCGCGTTCAGCATCGGTCCGCTCGGCCACTTGTTCCTTGCGCGTCTGAATCTGGGTTCGACAGAACAAGACCTCGGACCGGGAACGGCCGGCGAATGAGCACCGCGCTGCGGATCGGCGTCATCGGCACCGGCTTCGGGGCCAGAGTCGTCGCGCCCGTGTTCGCCGCGACCGACGGCTGCGAAGTGGTCGACGTGGTGAGCGCCCGCGACGGCACCGCGGTCAAAGAGCTCTGCCGGCGCGACCTCGACCTCGTCTCCGTGCACTCACCACCGTTCCTGCACGGCGAGCACGTCCGCGAGGCCGTGTCCGCAGGATGTCACGTGCTGTGCGACAAACCGTTCGGCGTCAATGCCGAACAGGCCGAGGAGATGCACGACCTCGCGGAAGGCGAAGAGGTCGTACACGCAGTGAACTTCGAGTTCCGGCACCAACCCGCCCGACGGCGCGTGCACGACCTCGTGCGCGACGGCAGCATCGGCGTGGTCGAGCACGTCCAGTGGACGAGCACGAACGCGGTGTTCCGGCGTCCGCTGCGGGAGTACGGCTGGCTGTTCGACCGGTCGCGCGGAGGAGGTTGGGTCGGCGCATGGGGTTCGCACGCCGTCGACACCCTCCGCTGGCTCCTGGGTGAGGTGCGCGATGCAACGGCGCGATGCCGCGTGACGATTCCCGAGCGCCCCGATCCCGACGGTCGACCCTGCGCGGTGGACGCCGAGGACGCCTTCACCGCCTGGCTGGAGTTCGAATCGGGATCGACGGCCGTCCTGGACACCTCATCGGCCGCACCGGTGTCGATCGCGCACCGCATCGTCCTCACCGGGTCCGAGGGGGTGTTGGAGCTCGTGGGCGACCAGAAGGTGACGTGGAGGCGCGCCGACGGCACCCGTGAGCAGTTCGACGACGTACGGTCAGAATCGGCGGGTGATCCGCATCTGGTGCCGATGCGGCGGTGGGCCGAACAGGTGCGTCACGCCGTCCGCTCCGGTGAGGCGATCGTCCCGAGCTTTGCCGACGGCCTCGCGTGCCGGCGAGTGCTGGACAGGCTGATCGCCGGCTAGGTGGCGTGCGGGGGGTTCAGGCAACCTCGGTCGTGTTGCGTGGCGTCAGCTCGCGGCCCCCGGACGCGGCGAGACGGAAGGCGGTCTCCCAGCCTGTCGCCGCGAGCCCGAGGCGGTCGAGGCGGGCGCGAGCGTCGGCGCGGACGTCGGCGGCTTCCGGATCGCGGAGCGCATCCAACACGTGCGCGTGCGCCAGTCTGGCCAGCGCCTGGTCGAGCGGCGATTCCGTGCCGTCCGCGATAGCAAGAGCGGTGGCACACGCTTCACGAGCGCACTCGACGTCGCCGAGCTGCGCACACGCCAACCCGCGCGCCATCCACGCCTCGAGGTGATCGAGGTACCCGCCGACGGATACCGCGTTGGCGTGACCCGTCAGCGTTACCGCGCGCTCCGGCTGGCCCGCCGCTGCGAGCACCATGGCCTCTGCGCCCGCGCTCGCGACGAGGAGCGCATCGCTGTCGCCGCGCGGAGCGTCGAGTTGCGCGAGCGCCCCTTCGACGTTGCCGCCTTGCAGCATCGCCCTGCTGACGCCGACACGGGTCTCGTGGGTGGCGATGCTCTCCTCGTCCATCCAGGCGTCCATCACGGTCTGGTATTCGCGCTGCGCACGTTCCGCGTCGCCGATGTGATTTGCCAGCGCGCCGGCGACCACGGCCGGGATCGCGACCAGGCCACGGTCGCCCAGCTCGTCGGTGAACACCGCGACCTCGTCGTGGATGGCCTCGGCCTCGTCGAGGCGGCCCAGGCACCCGAGCGCACGTGCCGCGGGCGCGATCGACTGGACCTCCCCCCACCGGTCGCCGATCTCCTGGAAGAGAACCCGCGCCTGTTGCGCTCGCTCGATCGCCGCTGCGGGCCGTCCGGTCCACAGCGCAACGTTGGCGAGCAAGACGCTCATCATCCCCGTGGCCCAGCGGTTGGTGGACTCGGACCCGTCGCGCAGCACGTCGGTAGCCAGCTGCTCGGCGTCCGCGAGCTGCCCCTGGTTGAACCGCACCCACGCGAGCAGGCCGAGCGCCCAGGACAGACCGCCCCAGTCGCCGATCTCGGCGAACGCGGCCGCGGACTGGTTGATGCGCTCTTCGGCCTGCTCGGGACGCCCGCGCGTGAACGCGCTCCAGGCGAGGTTCTGGAGCGCCCACGCTTCGCCACGGCGGTCATCGAGGTCGCGGTACGTCGCCAACGCCTCGGTGATGGCGGCTTCGGCGTCGTCGAGCTCACCGCGGAACATCAGCGTCATGCCGCGTCCGCGCAGGGCGTTGGCGACCTCCTGTCCGTCGTCGAGCTCTCTCCACTCCGCCAGCGCCTGCTCGAACGTCGCGTCCGAGCCGATGAGGTTGCCCTCTTTCTGCTCGCAGTCGGCGAGGACGGTGAGGGCGCTCGCAGCGGCGCGCCGATCGCCGGTGGCGCGGGCCGCCTCGAGCAGCTCGGTGATCTCGTCTCGCGTACCCGTGAGGTCGCGCTGCTCGACGCGGGCCTCGGCGCGCGACAGGCGCAGCCGCCACCTCGTGTCGCCCGAGTCGTCATCGGGCAACACCGCGAGCGCCTGCTCGTAGCGGCGCTGAGCTCGCGGCCAAGCCTCCACCTGCACGGCTCGAGCCGCCGCTTCCTCCAGCGCGGCAACCGCGCGCGCACGGAGGTCGGCCGGAACACCGTCGACGCGGCCCAGCTCGCGCACCAGCTCGGCCGCGACCCCGAAGTGGTGCGCGATCGGATCGATCGGCTCGTCCTCTCCGCCGCAACGGTCGGCAAGCCATCCGCCGAGTGAAGCGTGACGCCGGGCCCGTTCTGCCTTCGTGAGCGTCCCGTACGCGACCTCGCGGATCAGCTCGGACTTGAAGACGAATTCACCGTCTTCGACGGCGACGAGGTCACGATCTGCGAGCACGGACAGCGCTCGCTCGGCTCCGGCGAGCGACTGCGCGTCCCCGAGGCCCACCACCGCGTCGATCGGGCCGCTCGAGCCGACGACGGCGCAGTCCTCGAGCACCGCGCGCTCCACCACCGAGAGGGCGTCGAGCCGCGCCGCGACGAGCCCGCGTAGCGTGACGGGAAGGTCGGCGGACCGGAGCGTGCCTGCTCCGTAGCTGTCCACCGTGCCCTCGGATTCGCGGATCAACGCCGCGAGCTCTTCCACGAAGAGCGGGTTGCCACCGCTGCGGTCACGCAGTTCGGCGACGAGCTCGGGCGCGGCCTCGCCACCGAGATGCGCCTGCACGAGCGCGGCGGTCGCCTCGCCGTCGAGCGGGTCGAGATGGAGCACGGCGACGTTGTGGCGACCGGGTGCCGGCGTCCACCGCTCCTCGAGGTCCGGCCGTGCGGTGGCGAACAGCACGAACGGCAGCGCGCGCAGCGCGGCGAGCAGCCGGTCGACGAGTTCGAGCACGACCTCGTCGCCCCAGTGGAGGTCCGAGAGCACGAGCACGAGTGGACGCTCGCGCGCCAACGCCTCGAGATACGCCTGGATCGCCCACAACGCCTCGTTGCGCGCTCGCACCGGGTCGACGTCGGCGCGCTCACCGAACCTGCCGAGGAGGTAGAGGAGGCCGTCCGAGATTCGTTCGACCTGGGCGTCGTTGGCGTCGCGGGCTGTGACCCGGGCGACGGTCGACTCGACCTTCCGGCGAGCGTCGTTCGTCGAGTCGTCGAGCTCCACGCCGCAGGTGTGCCGAACCGCTTCGGCGACCGGCCACCACACGTTGGCCTCTCCGTACGGCAGGCACGGGCCCTTCATCACGGTCGCGCCGCACTCCTCGAACGCCATCGCCGCGAGCTCGACGGCCAGTCGGCTCTTGCCCACGCCGGCCTCGCCGAACAAGAGCACGAGCTGGGCGCGCTGGCGGTTCAGCGCGGTGTCGAACATGCGTCGCAGCAACGCCATCTCGGGCTCCCGCCCGACGAGCGCCGCCCGCCCGCGCTTGGGCCGCTGTCCCGGCAGCGCGACGACCTCTTCGGCCGACCACGCCTCCACCGGTTCCTCGCGGCCCTTCACGACGAGGGACCCGAGCGGCTCGTACCGCACGACGCGACGCGTCGCTGCGTGCGTGAGCGGCCCGACGATCACCTGGCCGGGACGGGCGGCGGCCTGCAGACGGCTCGCGGTGTTCACCACGTCACCCATGGCCGTGTACTCGCCTCCGGCGCGCAGCGCTCCTACGAGCACCTCGCCGGTGTTCACGCCGACGCGTGCCTCGGCGCCGACGCGCTTGTCCTGACGGAGGGAGGCCAGCGTCCGCTGCATCTGGAGCGCCGCCCGCACCGCGCGCTCGGCATCGTCTTCGTGGGCCACCGGGGCGCCGAACAGGGCCACGATGGCGTCGCCGACGATCTTGTCGACCTGACCCCCGAAGGCGGTCACGTCGGCCACGAGCCGCTCGAAGCAGCGGTCGACCAGGTTCTTGACCTCCTCCGGGTCAGCCGACTCGGAGAAGGTGGTGAAACCGACCAGGTCGGCGAAGAGCACCGTCGCGATGCGTCGCTCGTCGGGCCGGGTGATCAGCGCGTGCCCGCACGACGGGCAGAACCGGGCCTCGTCGGGCGCGTTCGCGCCACATGACCCGCACGTCATAGGGCAAGGATAGAGGCGCATCGAGCGCGCTCCTGCTGGGTTCCGCCGTCGTGCTTCATCCGCCGGCGTCTGCGTCGAGATCTCGCCACCGGGCCAACAGCGCCCAGGAGTAGATGCCGGTCGTATGGCCGTCGTTCCAGGTGAACGAGACGCCCCACGCGCCGACGAGCTCGGCGTTCTCGGCTCGCAGCGGTTGCGGCGAGGTCGGCTTGGGCCACACCGGCAGGCCGCGCTCGCGCAGACCGCGACACTCGGCACACGGGCAGTGGACCCGCAGCTCCTCCAGGGAGTACTGGGTCGTCTCCCCGTCGCCCCATGTCGCGGTGAGCCCGACGGCGCGATCGACGTCGATGGATGTCGGCGGCGGCGTGGTCTCGTCGACCGGTTCGCCGGGGGAGTCGGGCATGCGCCACGAGTGTGATGCCTCAGGCGGGGTCGAAGCGACTCGAGAGTCGTGTCCGGTTCGCGCCCCCGCGCGCCCGGTGGAGGTTCACGAGGTCGCGCACGAGTTGCGTGATGCGGTCGCGTTCAGCCGCCGGCGCGTACGAGCCGCGGTAGAGCCGCTGGTGCTGCTCGAGCAGCTCGGGGTGGGCATCGGAGAGCCAGCCGAGGTAATGCTCCTTGACGCCGGGCCGGAGATGGAGCAGCACCGGCGAGATCGACGGCGCGCCGGCCTCGACGCACGCGCGCACGACGTCGTCGAGCTGCTCGCGGCGGTCCGACAGGCCGGGGAGGATGGGGGCGACGAGCACACCGCAAGGGACGCCGGCATCGTTGAGCCGGGCCACCGCCTCGACGCGCTTCCGGGGATGGGGCGTCCCGGGCTCGGTGGCGCGCCAGACGTCCTCGTCGAGCGTGCCGATCGAGAAGCAGAGCTCGACGCTGGTTCGGCGCGCTGCTTCGACCAGGCGGTCGAGATCCCGGAGGACGAGCGTGCCCTTCGTGAGGATCGAGAACGGGTTCCCTGCCTCACCGAGCACGTCGATGATGCCCTGCGTGAGTCGGTACTTGCCTTCGGCGCGCTGGTACGGGTCGGTGTTCGTGCCCATCGCGATGTGGTCGCCCTGCCAGCGACGCGGCACGAGCTCCGCGCGCAGCCGCTCCACTGCGTTCACCTTCACGACGATCACCCGGTCGAAGTCCGTCGACGGGTCGAGGTTCAGGTACTCGTGCGTAGGACGGCTGAAGCAATTGTGGCTTACCACCCCGTTGGCGATGAAGTCGCCAGTACCGGTCGTGATGTCGTACATCGGAATGTCGACGTTCAATGGTTGGATCGAGACAACTCGCGGGCGACAGCGACTCTTGAGGGCCATCCCTTCGATCGCACGTTTGCGTGTGATCGCCGGGTCGACGGTGTGGAAAAACCGAAGGCGCTCCTGGAGGCCACCGACAAGGCGAACAACCATAAGTGGCTTCGCCTGCAGGCGCCCTTCAATGGCGTAGTGGAAACTGAAACGGTCGAGACATGACGTGATCTGGTCAATGATCTCCTGGTCTGTGTTGCTGATGCGCAGGATCCCGCGGCTGCACCCACCTTCGGCATCGAAGATCCCAGCCAGGAAGCCCTTCTGCCACTGGTCTGACGGTGACTCTGGCCACGCGATGACTTGCTCGACGGCGCAAACGGCAGCCCTCGCGGACGTTCGAATTGCGCGCAAGGCCGCGTGGTCTCCAACTGCTTCAGAAAAGGCGAACTCGTCGGTCACGACACCCGCGTCCGCGAGGTACGAACGGGTCCTTCGGAGCGCCTCCAGGTCGACCAATGCCAGGCGGAACCTGTGCACAACAGAGCCTGTTCGACCTGGACGCGGGTACGAATAGTGACCGATGTGAGCATCACCGCGGACCATGCCGCAGAGGTAACCCCTCCGATAATCGGCGTCGTCATCCGGCGGCGAAGCAAAACGGCCCGTACCCATCAATTTGTTGTTCAGCGTGAGATGGGGTCGGCAGAGAGGGCCCCGCTCAGCGCCCGTGACGTGCTTCCAGCCGCGATCGGTCAGGAATCGGTGGTCGCCGCTGGCGACAAGCTCGGTGCCGTCCTCCAGCGTGACGCGGTACGCGCGCTTCATCGTGGACCAGTGATCGACGACATCGGTTGTGACGTAGCGGCGGTAGTTCCCCTGGCGCACCGTTCCGTAGACGCGATCGCCGCGGCGGAGCTCTGCGATCAGCTTCGTTCGACCGTCGGCCATCAAGATCGGCGTGTCGCCGGCCATGCAGTAGGTACACGCATGGCTGCATCCCCGGTACGCATTGATCGTGTGGCGGAAGGGGACGGGGGAGCGCGGCGCGACCTTGTTGATGATCGTGCGGGCGTGCACGTGGAGGAACTCGAGGCCGCGGAACTCGCCTGTGCCGATCTCGCGCTCGGGTGGCGTCTCGAAGAGCGTCTGCTGCGAGCTCTCCTCGTTGCCCTGGACCACCCGCCAGCGCAGCTCCCGCGTCGACATCATCAGGAGCCTATCGAACAGGTGTTCGATTTCGCAAGGGGCGCGACAATGCGGCCATGGCGCACCACCCGATGAGGCTGCTTTCCGACGACGAGATCCGCACCGGCCTGGCCGACCTCCCGGGCTGGGAGCGGCGGGACGACGAGATCGAAAAGACCTACGAGCTGCCATCCTTCCCTGACGCGATCGCGTTCGTGACCCGGGTGGGGTTCCTGGCCGAGAAGGCCGACCACCATCCCGACCTCGACGTCCGCTGGCGCAAGGTGCGCGTCAAGTTGTCGACGCACAGCGAGGGAGGTATCACCGACAAGGACCACGCGCTCGCGCGAGCCATCGAGTCCGTCGCCGCCGGGGGCAGTTCGATCTCGTGATCACAGCCGTCGTCGCGTTCGTCGTCGTCGGGCTCGTTCTCGCCCTCGTCGTGGCAGTGGGCCGCGAGCCCGGTCCCGCTCCGGGCGAGGTCGCCGTCTCCTACGAGCTCGCATGGGACCGGCTCGACTTCCAAGCGCTGTGGGCGTTGTCGGGGGACGAGCTGCGGGACGGCCGGTCGCGCGCCGAGTTCATCGCCGACAAGGGCGAGGCCTACGCCGGCCAGCGCGCGTTGGCGGGGTTGGCGCGGAAGGTCGAGCTCGACGAGGTGAT
>JALZAA010000101.1 GCA_030948625.1 Actinomycetota bacterium | reverse complement strand
GGCGCGGGCGCGTCGCTCGGCCCGATCGTCACGGGCGGGCTTCTCGAGGGGTTCTGGTGGGGCTCGACGCTGCTCGTCAACGTGCCCATCGTCATCGGGATCATCGCGGCGGTCCGGATCTTCGCTCCGAACTCGCGTGATGAAACCAAGACTCCGCTCGACCCCGTCGGCGCGCTCTTGTCGCTGGTGGGGCTGAGCACGCTCATCTTCGGCATCATCCAAGGCCCCGAGGACGGATGGACCAGCGGCATCGTGATGGCGGCCTTCGTCGTCGCCGGCGTCGCGCTGTCGTCGTTCCTTCTCTGGGAACGGCGGAGCGACCACCCGATGCTTCCACTGACGCTGTTCCGCGACCGCCGCTTCAGCACCGGAAGCGGTGTGATTGCGGTGGCGTTCTTCGTGATGTTCGGCTTCTTCTTCCTCGCCACGCAGTACCTGCAGTTCGGTCGCGGGTACTCGCCACTCGAAGCGGGCCTCGCTGGGTTGCCGCTGGCTCTCACGTTCGTGGTGTTCTCGCCCCGTAGCGCTGCGCTCGCGGAGCGGTACGGCGCAGCGCGGGTGATGGCGCTCGGGCTGGGCATCGTCGGCGGCGGCTTTGCGCTCTTGACCACGTTGTCGCCTGACACGCCCTACGTGGTGATCGGGGCGGCGTTCGCGATCCTCGGCGCCGGCATGAGCATCACGGCAGCGCCGGCAACGGGGGAGATCATGACCTCGGTGCCGCTGTCGAAGGCGGGCGTGGGCTCGGCCGTGAACGACACCACCCGCGAGCTCGGCGGCGCGATGGGTATCGCGCTCATGGGAAGCATCGCCACCTCGGCCTACCGATCGGGCATCGATCTCAACGGCCTCCGGCTCCCGGCCGGCACGCGGGCGGCGGCGCAGGAGTCGATTGGCGCCGCCGATTCGATTGCAAGCCGGATCCCAGATGGCGGCGCACTGGCGGTCCGGGCGACCAGCGCGTTCACCGATGCGTTCACCCTCGTGAGTGGTGTGTCGGTCGGGGTCGCCCTGGCGGCGGCTGCAACGGTGCTCTTCGTTGGGCGGCGCCGGCGTACCGAACCGGCGATCGACGAGGTCGAGGACGAGGCCGCCAGCCTGGGGCTCGAGTTGGCCCGGGTCCCGGTGACCCAAGCGCGAGACTGATGCCATGGTCGACGTCGGACCCGTACCGGAGGCGCTCGCCGAGCCTGATCCACGCGTCGAACGATCGCGCCGGGTCATCCTCGAGGCCGTCCTCGACGAGCTCGGAGCCGTCGGGTACGGGGCGCTGACGATCGAAGGGGTCGCGGCTCGCGCCGGGGTGGGGAAGAGCACGATCTACCGACACTGGTCCGGGAAGCTCGACCTGGTCGAGGATGCTTTCCGAACCCTCAAGGCCCCTGTCCTCGCCCCCGAAGCAGGGACGTTGCGCGAGCGGGTCGTCGGGCTCCTGGAACAGGTGGCGTGCCTCGTCGAACAATCGACGTACTCCGCTTGCATGCCGGCCCTCATCGAGGCCGCCGAGCACGACCCTCAGGTGCGCGACCTGCACCGGCGCTTCAGCGCCGAGCGCCGCGCCATCCTCATCGACCTGCTGCGCGACGCGGTCAAGGAGGGAGAGCTCCCGTCGGGCACGGACCCCGAGCTGCTGGGTGACGCGTTGGTCGGCCCCATCCTCCTGCGCCGTCTCATGCTCTACGAGCCGCTCGACCCGAAGATCGTGCCGAAGCTCGTCGACCAGCTGCTCCCGTCGCCACCCTCACGCCGGCGGCGGTAGGCGTAGGTCTCAACCCGCGAGCCGCTGCTCGAGCGCGTCGAGGCGCCGCAAGATCTGGGTGACCGCGTCCGGCGCCTGCTCACGCGCCGAATCGCGCTGTTGGGCGTGCACGAGTCCTGTCAGCGCGGTCACGACGGCGCGTCGCGTCGTACGCAGCTCGAGCCCCATCCGTCGCAGCACCTGGCTCGCCAGGCCGTCCTCGGTCGCGAGCAGGCTGAGGAGTAGATGCTCGCATCCGATGTAGTTGTGCCCCAGGGTCAGTGCTTCCTTCGTCGCGAGCTCGAGCGCGCGCTTCGCCAGCCGTGTGAACGGAAGATGGGCCGCGAGCGGTTCGGGCGTCGGCGCCCCCATGGAGGCAACCAATTCCGCGCGCACGTCGACGCGCTCGATGTCGAGCGATGCGAGCACCTCGAGCGCGAGGTTGCCGCCTTCGTCGATCAGCCCCAGCAGGACGTGCTCGGTGCCGACGTAGTTGTGCGGAACCTGGCGCGCTGCGCTTTCGGCGAGCGTGACCGCCTGCCTGGCGCGGGGGGTGAACCGGCTGAACAGGCCGAGCCCGGGCCGGTCTTCGGGTGGTGTCTCGTCGGCGGCCCGCGCCGAGGTCACGTCTCGAACGGCGCGCTCGAGCGCCGCCTGGCAGATCCCCGACACGGGGAGTTGGGCGTCGCGGACAGCCGCCGCCAGCTCATCGGGCAGGTAGACGTTGACCTTCGGCATGGGGTTATCTTGGGGTTATACGCCGGCGCCGTCAAGGCCGAGTCCTGTCGTAGCTTCAGGCCCGCACAAACAACCGACGAGGGTGAGTGCACGGATGGATGGAGACGGGGGGACCGGCACCCAAGCGCCGCGACCGGTCCGGTTCGCGGTCATCGGCGCCGGCATGGCGGGGCTCTTGAGCGCGATCAAGCTCAAGGAAGCCGGCCTCACCGACTTCACGGTCTACGAGAAGGCGGATCGCGTCGGCGGCACGTGGCGTGAGAACACGTACCCCGGGTTGTCCTGCGACGTCCCCTCGCACCTCTACTCGTACTCGTTCGCGCCGACCCCGGAGTGGAGCCACCGCTACTCGCTCGGCGCCGAGATCCAGGAGTACTTCGAGCGGATCGCGCGCGAGCAGGAGATCCACCGGCACATCCGGTTCGGCGACGAGGTGACGAGCTGCCGGTTTGCGAACGGGAAGTGGCACCTGGAGACGGCTGGGGGTCACCGGGACGACGTCGACGTCGTGATCGCCGCGACAGGCGTCCTGCACCATCCGAAGCATCCCGAGATCGCCGGTCTCGACGAGTTCAAGGGAGCGATGTTCCACAGCTCGCGCTGGGATCACGACGTGCCGCTCGATGGTGCGCGCGTCGGCATCATCGGCACCGGATCGACGGCGGTACAGATGGTGTCAGCCCTCGTCGACCGCGTCGCCGAACTGTCTCTCTTCCAGCGGACTGCGCAGTGGGTCCTGCAGCAAGACAACCCGCCGTACACCGACGAGCAGCGCGAGGACTTTCGGCAGGACCCGGCGCGGCTTACCGAGCTGCGCAGCCAGCTCACACAGTTCTTCGACATGTTCGCCAACGCGATCGTCGACGCGGAATCGCCGGAGATGCAGATGGTCGCCGAAGCCTGTCGAATGAACCTCGACGACAACGTGCGCGACCCTGAGCTGCGCGAGCGGCTCCGGCCCGACTACCAGGCGGCGTGCAAGCGCCTGATCATCTCGCCGGATTTCTACGACGCGATCCAGCAGCCGAACGCCGAGCTCGTCACCGAGGCGATCGAGCGCGTCGAACCGGCCGGAATTCGCACGCGCGACGGACAGCTGCACGAGCTGGACGTGTTGATCCTCGCCACGGGCTTCAAGACCGATGCGTTCGTGCGACCGATGGCGGTGATCGGACGGAATGGCGAGACGCTCGAGAATGCGTGGGCGGCGCGACCGAGTGCGTACCTGTCGATCTCGATCCCCGGCTTCCCGAACTTCTTCATGCTCAACGGACCGAACGGTCCGGTGGGCAACTTCTCGCTCATCGAGGTTGCCGAGTTGCAGTTCGCCTACATCATGCAGCTCATCGAGCGTCTGCGGTCCGGCGAATGCCGTGAGATCAGCGCGACGCGAGAGGCGACGGAGCAGTTCGAAGCCGAGCGGGTCGAAGCGACGACGAAGACGGTGTGGGTCACCGGCTGTCGCAGCTGGTACCTCGACGATCGCGGCATCCCCGCCACCTGGCCGTGGTCGTTCGACCGGTTCCGGGCCGAGATGCGATCGCCGGCGCCGGCCGCCTTCGAGTCTCGCTGACCCCGATCGTCCGGGGGACACCATGTCCAGGCCCTGGCGGCACGCGGGTTGACATGTGATCAAACGGTCACCTATCGTTGCGGCGTGGACGCGGTGTTCAAAGCCCTTGCCGACCCCACCCGGCGAAGCCTGCTCGACGAGCTCTTCCGCGAGGACGGGCAGACGTTGCACGCCCTCGAGGAGCGCTTCGAGATGACCCGCTTCGGCGTGATGAAGCACCTGAAGCAGCTCGAGGACGCCGGACTTGTGGTCACCAAGCGCGAAGGGCGGGAGAAGCTCCATTTCCTGAACCCGGTCCCGATCCAGCTCGTCCACGACCGCTGGGTGAGCAAGTACGCCGAACCCTGGGCCTCCGCGCTGAGCGGGCTCAAGCAGAGACTGGAGAATCCAATGGAGAAAGTGTTCGAGATCTACATCAAGACGACGCCGGAGCGGCTCTGGGAGGCGATCACGGATCCCGAGCTGCGGAGCACGTACAACTTCGGCGCCCGGGTCACGTCCGACTACACGCCCGGCGCCCGTTACGAGATGACTGCCGGCCCGGACGGCAGCTTCGCCTTGGGCGAGGGAGAGATCCTCGAAGCCGACCCGCCGCGGCGCCTCGTCCAGACGATGACCGCGCTCTGGAGCGACGAGGTGAAGAGCGAGGGGTCGTCACGAGTTACGTGGGACATCGAGCCGGTCGGCGACTCATGCCGGTTGACCGTCACCCACGACCAGCTCCGCGAGGGCGCGAACGACGAGCTCTACGGCGGCTGGCCGATGATCCTCTCCGGTCTCAAGACGCTGCTCGAGACGGGGGAGAAGCTCACCACTCCCGGCTCCTTGATGTACGCGCAAGAGAGCTGACACGACGCGAGTCGGTTGGCGCTACGCGGCAAGCGGGAGTTCCGGGGCTCGGGCGAAGAACGCCGTGATGCCCGGCAGCGTCGCTGCGAGGTCATCTCGCCAGTACGGCCACGTATGGGCGCCCGGGCCGTAGTCGACGTAGACGTGCGGGATGCCGAGCGCCTCGAGACGCTGATGC
>JALZAA010000098.1 GCA_030948625.1 Actinomycetota bacterium | reverse complement strand
CCCTTGTATCGCGCGAAGCGCCCGGCGAATAAGACGATCGGCGACTCGAGCGGCAGGGCGAGCCGCTGCCGGGCTGCTCGCTTCTCCGCCGCGGAAGGCGGGGAGAAGGTGCCGAGGTCGACGCCGTTAGGGATGCGCACGATCCGCTCGGGACGCACTCCAGCTTCGATCAGCTCGCGTTCGACGTCCGCTGACAGCGCCTGAACCCGCGTGGCGCGGCGCAGGCCGACGTATCGCCCCGCTGGGACCAGACGGCGTCGGCGAGCGACGACCTCACCCGACGTGCCCGAGGACGCGACCTTCACGTAGGACGGCATCCGGGCGAGGGCGGCCGCGGTGACGGCGGCATCCGCCTGGTAGTGCGCGAGGTGGACGTGCACGAGGTCGGTGGCCTTGCCGTGGCGCAGGACGTGGTCGAACACCAGCGCAGCGTGGCGAACGCAGTCCACCGGACCGGGGTCGGGCGAGATCGGCAGGCGGATGACGCGGACGCCGTCGATGACGTCGGTGCGAGCGCCGTCGCGGCCGCAGCACAGGACGCGGACGTCGAAGCCACGTCGCGCGAGCTCCTCCGCCTGCAGCTGGGCCTGGTGCTCGGCGCCCGCTAGCTCGTCGGTGGGCACGTAGGCCTGAACGCAGAACAGGATGCGGGTGGCTCGACTCATCGCGCCTCTCGAGAAGTGTGTCGCTCCCGCGCCGAGGTTCGCGCTCGCCTCGCGCAGGGCCCGGGCGGATCAGGCCGTGGGATCGCGCCGTCGTATGGCACTGTCGCGGCGTCCGGAAGACCCGCCGATCGCCGGTCGTCATCCAGTTCGCGACAGATTACAACACGCCAGAGAACCGCCGCACCCACGACCTGCCCTACCAGCCACGCGATGCCGCCGGCTGCGATCCCGAGGGGGCGCAGCAGCAGGACCATGACTACGATCGTGACCACCGCGATGAAGCTCTGGCCGGCCGCGATGATCGCGACGGTGTCGCGGATCCGTGCGACGCTCAGCGACACGCCGACGACGACGTTGGGGATCGCGGCCACCGCAAGGAGCCGCAACACCGTCGCGCCGTCCTTGGAGTACGAGTTCCCGAAGAGGCGCAAAAGCCACGGCGCGGCCGCCACGATCACCGCGACCACCGGCAGAAGGATGGAATAGATCCCGATGACGGCCTCGCGGAGCAGGCGCCGGGTGTCCGCGTCGGGCGTCGCTCCCTCGACCGTCAGGGACATCGAGAAGCTCTGGGCGACGAGCGGGAGCACGACGGCGATCATCCATGCCGCGTAGAACGTCGCGGTCGCCTTCGCGCCGACACGATTGAAGATCAGCACCGGCATGAGTGAGCTCGAGCCCATGAACGCCAGGAAGCCGATCTGGTTGCCGAGCGAGAGACCCACCGCGCGGCGCAGCGAAGGCAGCTCGACGGTGTGGTCGCGCTGATCGGCGCCCCGGCCAGGGAGGACGCGCGAGAAGAGCAGCGCCGTGACAACGACCACGGCGACGCCCGCCGGGATGACCCAGGACCCGAAGATCCCGAGGGACCATCCGACCCGGGCGAAGAGGACGAGGAGGACGATCTTCGCCACTGAGTAGCTCACGTTCTCGACTGGAACCCAGGGTGCGCGGCGGAGCCCCGCGAGGACGCTGTCCTGGATGACGAACACGTTCCACACCACCGTCCCGGCCACGAACACCACGGCCCTCACCGGGTCGCGGAGCTCATGGCTGAGTTTCGGAGACCAGAACTGCACGGTCACGACGACGACAGTCGCCGCGACAGCGCCGGCGAGCGTGGTGGCTGCGTACGCGATCACGAGCACGCGCCTGACGTGACCGCCCGTGACAGGGAGGAGCCGCACGAGGACCCCTGAAAGGCCGAGCTGCGTCACCGCCGACACGAAGAACATCGTCGAGAGCAACGCCGCCGTCGCGCCGACCTCCGCGGTGCTGTACGAGCGCGCGGCGAGGATCCAGTAGGGCAAGCCGAGTGCGGCTGTGAGCCCGGCGCCGAGCAGCAGCGCCGCGCCGCTGCGCAGCACGGGGGTGTCGGCCTGCCGCAGCCACCGTGCTCCCGCCGCCGCGCGTTGGGATGACCACTTCGATCGCGGGTCGCCGACGCCGACCTCCGCGGGCGGTCGGCGCTCCGGCTGGATGCCACTCAAGCTGTAATCCGGCACCGACGCATGGCCAGTCTCCAATGTACCCGAGTCGTTATCGCGCGAGCTGCAACGCGACCCGGATCCCGATCGCGTTGTCCGTACGCATGCGAAGCATGGCAGCTAACGGCAGGACGCGGCCGGCGACGTCTCGCGTCGTCAAGCGACTCGACGAGCTTGCCGCCCTCGCCGACGAATGGGACGCGACTCGCAGCCGGCAGCGCGAGTCCGTTCCTCACGCACGCGTGGCTGCTGTCGTGGTGCTCGGCGTACCTGGACGGGTCTCCGATCTGCGTCACGATGCGCGACGACGAGGGGGCGCTGGCCGCAGCGGTCTGCCTCAAACCCGGTCCGCTCGGGCTTCGGTCCGCTGCCAACGTCGAGAGCGGCGCGGCGGCAGGTGGCTGACCTGCAGTCGCATCGGAGCCGCTCGTCATCCCGCCGGCGGTCGCCGTCCGGGGGCGGCGGGCGCGTCGTCGGCGCGCGGCTCCGGGTCGAGCATTGAGAGCGTGAAGCGGTACTTGCCGGACTGGCTCGGCGGCAGGTCACTCACGTACTCGAGGTCCACGCGACAGTCGGCTCCCAGGACCTTCCGGACGGCTGCCCGGATCGCCTCGAACTC
>JALZAA010000092.1 GCA_030948625.1 Actinomycetota bacterium | reverse complement strand
CGTAAGCGGTGGACGGCCCCACGGGGGCATCCGCGGCGGCGGCCGGCGCGGGCGCGGCGGCGACACGGCGCCGCTCGTTCTGCGCCGCGCCGAGCTCGGCATTGAGCCGCTGCTCGTCGTCCTTGAGGCGGCCTACGACGTCGGCCTGTTGCTGCTGCGCGCCCTTCAGCTCCTGCCGCTGTCCCTCGAGGTCTTGCCGCGCTTTGCGGAGCTCGGCGGCGGCGTTGTCGTCGCGCGTCGTGAGGAGATCGAGCAGCACGGTGCGACGCGCGCTGTCCATCGTCGTCGCCCGCTCGCCCAACTGCAGCCCGATCGGGATGCCCGAGCGCTTGTACGCCTCGACTGCCCGACCGCGCGCGTTGTCGCGCAGCTCGGCGACGTGCTGCTCGAGCACGGCGAGGCCCTGCTCGAGGTCGGCGACTTGCGCGTCGAGCTTCTCCGAGCGGATCAGCGCGTCGAGGTAGACGTTCGCAGCCTGGTCGGCGCGTGCCTGGGCCGCGGCGACCGCTTGATCGGGGCCGCCCTGTTGCGCGGATGCCGGCACGGCGACGAGCGCCCCGAGTGCGGCGAGGAGAACGCCGACCAGCGCGCCGGCACGCAGCCGGCCGCCAATCCTCCGTGGACCGTGCTCAGCGCGAGAGCGGGGCAGAGGATGCTCCATTCATCCATGCCCTGGGCGCGGGTGACGACCTCCGCCAAGTCGGCCGCGCGACAACGCTCAGGGTGTGACCGGGTTGGGGGCACGCTAGACGCGGGGACTCGACGCGTGCACGTGCGCACCGAAAGGGCGAATGCGCGTTCGCCCGTCAGCTTCTCTACGGGTCGAGGTCGACCCGCACGGTCAGCAGGTCCGTGCCCACGGCCCGCACCATGAAGCCGTTCACGCGGTGTCCCACCTTGTCGAGGCGCGCCCGCGGGTCGTCGTCGGGGAGCACCGTGGCGATGCCGGTCCGCCACCGCTGCCCGATCTTCACCCGGACGCGGGGGTTGGCCTCGAGGTTCCGGACGTAGTTCGCATGATGGCCGTGCTCCGCCACGATCCAGAACGTGTCTCCCTCGAGCCCGTTGCCGACGGGGTTCGTCCGCGGCAGACCGGATCGCCGACCCATCGTCTCGAGCAGGGCGTGGGTGGGCGGGAAGAGCCCGAGCGCGAACAACGCGCGGACCGGCGGGTTCAGGAGGTATTTCTGGGTGAAGCGCACGACGCGGGCTTTGGCCGAGGGCACGTCGCCATCGAACCGGGACTTCCGAATGCACGCAAGCGGGCTGCCGGTGTCCATCTAGGGTCGGGACATGTCGCGCCGCCGTTCTCGGTCGCACGATCCGAACGCCGAAGAGACAACCGAAGCCATCATCGAAGGCGATCTGCCGTTCCGGCGCGGCACCGCACTGGCTGCGCTCAGAAACCGCGACTTCCGGATCTTCTGGGGCGGCACCTTCGCGTCGAACATCGGTACATGGATGCAGAACGTGCTGTTGGGCGCGTACGGCTACGAGCTCACGGGCTCGGCGACCTTCGTCGGCATCCTGTTCTTCGCCCAACTGGGACCGCTGCTCTTCATGTCGAACGTCGGTGGCGTTCTCGCCGATGTCGTCGACCGCCGCAAGCTGCTCATCATCACGCAGCTTGCGCAGTTGATCCTCTCTGCTGTGCTTGCGGGCTTGGCCGTGACCGACAACCCGTCGTTGGTCGCGCTCGTGTTGTGCGTGTTCGCGATCGGGGTGGCGAACGCGCTGAGCGCACCGGCGATCGCCGCGATCCTGCCGACGCTCGTCCCACGCGCCGACCTTCCCGGTGCCGTGTCGCTGCAGTCCGTCCAGATGAACCTGTCACGCGTGATCGGACCGGCGATCGGCGCGCTCATCTACTCGCGGACCAGCGCGGCCCCGGTGTTCGCCCTGAACGCGGCGACGTATCTCTTCGCGGTGGCGGGCGTCGTGCTTGCGCGCTATCGCCACTACGCGCCGGGCGAGGTGGAGGAGACCGGCCTGGCGCGGCTGCTCTCCGGCTTCCGGTTGGCGTGGCGGGATCCACTCATCCGCCGGATCCTCACGATCCTGGTCGTCTTCTCGTTCTTCTCCTTGAGCTTCGTCGGGCTCATGCCGGTCGTGGCGGCGGAAAACTTCGGCATCCGGCCGCGCAGCATCCAGTACGGGTTGCTGTACGCGGCGTTCGGGCTCGGCGCGGCGACCGGCGCCATCAGCGTGGGCACGCTCCTTGCGGGGCGATCGAAGGCGATCATCCCGCGCGTCGGGCTCATCGCGTTCGCCGTGCTCCTCACCGTGTTCGCGCTGCTTCGGGCGCCGGGGCCGGCGTACCCGCTCGCGTTCGTGCTCGGGTTCGCCTACTTTCTGGTGATCACGTCGCTCGCGACCGTCCTCCAGGAGAACCTGGACGACGCGATCCGCGGCCGGATCATGGCGCTGTGGATCATGGGGTTCGGTGGCGTCGTGCCGCTCGGAGTTCTGGCCGGCGGTTTCGTGGCCACCCATGCGAATGTCACGCTGGTGTTGGTGTTCGGCGCCGCGGCTGCGTTGCTCTTGGCGCCGTACGCCAAGCTGGAGCCCGGTCGAGCCGGGATGAGGGGGAGCGATGTTCGAGTGGAGTGAAGAGCAGGTGATGGTGCGCGACGCCGTGCGCCAGTTCGTGGACAACGAGATCCGTCCTCAGCGCGAAGAGCTCGAGTTCGGCGACGTCCCGCCGTACGACATCCTCCGGAAGATGTTCCGCACCTTCGGGCTCGACGCCCTCGCCCGCGAGCAGTTCAAGAAGCGCATCGAGCGCGAACGCGCCGCCGGCGAGGGCAAGCAGCCCGCCGACGACGCCGAGGCGGACGACGAGCGCCCGTCGGGCGGCGGTGGCGCGATGTTCATGATCCCGATCATCGAGCTGTGCCGGTGCTCGCCGGGCATGGTCACGGCCATGGGCGTCAGCGTGGGGCTCACGCCGGCGTCGATCATGAGCAAGGGGACGATCGAGCAGAAGGAGCGGTGGGCTCCCGACCTGCTGACCATGGAGAAGATCGGGGCGTGGGCGATCACCGAGCCGAATTCCGGGTCGGACGCGTTCGGCGGAATGCAGTCGACAGCCCGGCGCGACGGCGACGAGTACGTGCTCAACGGTTCCAAGACGTTCATCACCAATGGTCCCTATGCCGACACGACGGTGTTCATCTGCAAGCTGGACGACGGCAGCCCGCCCGAGGACCGCAAGGTCCTGCAGTTCGTGCTCGACAAGGGGCTGCCGGGCTTCGAGCAGAGCAAGCCGCTGCGCAAGATGGGCCTGCACTCGTCACCGACGGGACAGCTGTTCCTGTCGGACGTGCGCGTCGGTCTGGACCGCCTTCTGGGCGAAACCGAGGACCTCCCCGCCGGAGGGCGCGACGCGGCCAAAGCCACGTTCACCATGGAGCGCACAGGCGTCGCGGCCATGGCGCTCGGCATCGTCGATCGCTGCCTCGAGCTGTCCCTCGCCTACTCGAAGGAGCGCGTGCAGTTCGGGAAGCCGATTGCCGAGTACCAGCTCATCCAGCTCAAGCTGGCTCGGATGGAAGTTGCGCGTGTGAACCTTCAGAACCTGATCTTCCGCCAGATCGAGATGCAGTCGGTTGGCCGCCAGATGACCCTGGCCGAGGCGTCGGCGTGCAAGCTCTACGGCGCCCAAGCCGCGGTCGACGTCGCGCTGGAGGCGGTGCAGCTGTTCGGCGGCAACGGCTACATGTCCGAGTACGAGGTCGAGCAGCTCGCGCGCGACGCCAAGGTGCTCCAGATCTACGCCGGCACCGACGAGATCCAGGTCGGCCAGATCGCCCGCGGTCTTCTCGCGGACGGCTGAGGGTGCCGGTCGAGCCGCCCCCCTCGGCGTGGCTGCTCCCGCCGGCCGACACGGCCGACGAGACCGAGATCGTCGGCGTCGGTGCCGACCTCGAGCCGGGGACGCTGGTCGCCGCGTACGGCGGGGGGCTGTTCCCGATGCGCGTTGGGCGCGGCGGACCGATCGCGTGGTGGTCACCCGACCCGCGCGGGATCGTGCCGCTCGACGCCTTCCGTGAGAGCAGCTCGTTGCGTCGGTCGCGCCGCAAGTTCGCGATCACGGTCGACACCGCGTTCGAGGACGTCATGCGCGCCTGCGCGGACCCGGCGCGTCCCCACGGTTGGATCGACGACGATTTCGTTCGGGCCTACGCGACCCTGCACCGATTGGGTTGGGCGCACAGCGTCGAGTCATGGAGCGGCGACGGCGCACTGGCCGGGGGCGTCTATGGCGTCGCGATCGGCGGTCTGTTCGCGGCGGAGTCGATGTTCCACCGCGTGACCGACGCCGGGAAGGTCGCGCTCGCCGGGCTGGTCGACCTTCTGCGGGGTGGGGGGGCGACGTTGCTCGACGTCCAGTGGACCACGCCACATCTCGCGTCCCTTGGAGCGGTCGACGTGCCGCGAGCCAAATATCTCGAGCTGCTGGCCGAAGCGCTCGGTCGGCCCGGACCGGCCTGGTAGCCGTGCCGCGCGTCGTCGAGCGGTACCTCGACGCCATCATCGGCCGTGACTGGGACGCTCTTGCCGCGTGCCTGTCGGACGACGGGTTCGCGCGCGTCGGGCCGTGGGGTGACGAGTACGCGGACAAGGCGGCCTACGTCGCGTTCATCGCCGATCTCATGCCGAAGCTGCCCGGATACGAGATGCGCGTCGACCGCGTCATGTACTCGGTGGACCAGCAGCTCGCCGTGGCCGAGCTCACCGAGACCGTCGACGTCGACGGCCGGCGGCACCCCACGCCCGAGGCGCTCGTGTTCGACCTCCACGGCGAGTCCGCGAACGCCCGCATCCGCCGGATCCAAGTCTTCATCCAGACCCTCGGCGTCGAGCCGAAGAATCTGCCGTAGTCAGCCGGCGGCGCGGTCCTTTGCCACCTCGTCGAAGGACTCGTACTCCTCGCCGGTGTCGGCGGCGTCCTCGAACTGGATCACGCCGATCTCCGTGAACCGGTCACGCAGCCACCCGTCGCCGGCGTCGAGGAGACCGAGCTTCTTGCAGTTGGGGACGATCTTCGAGAACAGCGCGGCCTGGAACGGATTGTTCTGCATCTGACGCAGCGCAAGCAGAAACTCGGTGACCGTACGGCGATCGACGCCCATCTTCTCCCACACGCTGTGCATCATCAGCCGGTCGCGCATGCGCAGCGCGGCTTCGAACGCGAACTCCTGGCGCTCGCGCAGCTCCGCCGCGCTCAGTCCCGCGTAGTGCTCCTGGAGCGACAGCACTCCGAAGGCCACATGGCGCGCTTCGTCGGCCAGCACGTAGCGCAGCAGCTTCTTGAGGAGCGGCTCCTCCGTGACCTGGTGCATAAACCCGAACGCAGCAAGCGCCAGGCCCTCGACCATGATCTGCATGCCCATGTAGGTCATGTCCCAGCGCGGGTCGCCGATGATGTCGTCGATCAGCAGCTGCAGCGCAGGGTTGACCGGGTAGTGGCCGTCGAGCTTGGTGTCGAGGTAGCGCGAGAAGACCTCGACGTGCCGAGCCTCGTCCATCACCTGCGACGCGGCGTAGTACTTGGCGTCGATCCACGGGGTCGTCGCGACGATCTTGGCGGTGCAGATCAGCGCGCCCTGCTCGCCGTGCAGGAACTGGCTCATCCGCCAGTTCAGCGCCTCGACCTGGAACTGCGTCCATTCCTTCTGACCCCAACGCGCGACCGGCGAGCCCGGGAGCTCGGCCATGCGCTGCTGGAACATCGCGGCCGCCGGGGCCATCTCCTGCGCGACCCGCTCCGGGTCCACCGGTGTCGACCAGTCGAGATCGGTCGAGCCGTTCCACTGGGACCTCTTCGCCTTCTCGTACAGCTTTCCGAGGCCGGCGCGGGTGCGCTCGTAGTCCCAGGTGAAGATGGCGTCACCGCGTGCGGGCGTCGGGTGGACGAGCTCGCCGAAGTCGATGCTGTCGTCGGCAAGGATCGCTTCGACGTTGTCCACGTCGTCGCGACCGAGGAACTGTCGCTCGGGCTCGCCCATGTCCCCTCCGGGTAGCTGCTGCGAAGGCGAGGGTACCCTTCGGGCGTGGACCGCCTGCTCGTGTACCACAACCAGAGCTGCAGCAAGTCTCGGGGAGCCCTCGAGATCCTCGCCGACCGGGGTGTCGACCACGAGGTCGTCGAATATCTGAAGGCGCCGCCCGACCGCGCCTCCCTCGAACGGATCGTCGACGCCATCGACGGCCCTCCGGGTGACCTCGTGCGTCACGACCGGCGGTTCGAGGAGCTCGGACTGTCGCCGTCCGACTACACGACCCGGCAAGCGGTGATCAAGTTGTTGCTCGAACACCCCGAGCTCATGCAGCGACCCGTGATCTTCCGCGGCGAGCGCGCGGTCATCGCGCGCCCGTCCGACAAAGTGCTCGATCTGCTCGACTGAAAGGGAACGAACGTGGCCGTGATCACCGAGGAGCTCGTCAGGGACGAGGTCCGGCGCTGGCTGGACGAGAACTGGGACCCTGACATCAACCTGGCGGAGTGGTGGGACCGGCTGTGCGCGTCGGGCTGGGCCGCCCCGACGTGGCCGGAGGAGTCGTTCGGCCGCGGGCTGCCACGCGAGCTCGCGGGCGTCGTGAACGAGGAGCTGCGCACCGCGGGAGCCATCGGACCGCCGTCGGGTCTCGGCGTGTTGCTGGCGGGTCCGACGATCCTCGCGCACGGTACCGACGAGCAGCGTGAGCGCTACCTCAGGCCGATCCTCAACGGCCAGGAAGCGTGGTGCCAGCTGTTCAGCGAGCCTGGCGCGGGCTCCGACCTCGCGAGCCTGCAGTGCCGGGCCGAGCGCGATGGCGAGGAGTGGATCATCAACGGCCAGAAGGTCTGGACCTCGGGCGGCCAGACCGCCGACCTCGGGATGCTCGTCGCGCGCACCAATCCCGACGCGCCGAAGCACAAGGGCATCACGTACTTCGCCATCGAGATGAACCAACCGGGCGTCGAGGTGCGACCGCTGCGCGAGATGACGGGGCGGTCGCTGTTCAGCGAGGTGTTCTTCTCCGACGCGCGTGTCCACGAATCGGCGATCATCGGCGATCTCAACGGCGGCTGGGCGGTTGCCAACACCACGCTCGCCAACGAACGCGCCGGGCTGGGCAGCGGCGGCAGCGGGGCGGTCGGCGGCGCGATGCCGGGCAAGAAGGCCGGGCAGCTCGAGCGGCGCGTGGGCGACCTCACGGCAGGCCGGGGACGCGACCGCGCGGAACGGGCTGTCGCCGGGCGGCAATCGAACCTTCTCGAGAGGCTGGCCAAGGATGTCGGCCGCGACCAGGACCCGAACATCCGCCAGCAGCTCGCGCAACTCCACATCCTCAACGAGGTCGGGCGCTACACCGCGCTCCGGGTCAAAGCGGAGAAGGCGTCCGGGCGAGGGCCGGGACCGGGGGCCAACACGGCCAAGCTGCTCATGAGCCGGATCACGCGCCTGTCTCGCGATCTCGGTCTCCAGATCCTCGGGCCGAACGGGATGCTCATGGGGTCCGACACGCCCGGCGGGGGAGTAGCACAGGAGCTGGCGCTGTTCGCGCCGGCGGTGTCGATCTACGGCGGCAGCGACGAGGTGCAGAAGAACATCATCGGCGAGCGCGTCCTAGGGCTGCCCAAGGAGCCCGACTCCGACCGCGCCAAGACGACTCCCTTCCGCGACCTGAAGGTCGGAACGCAGCGCGCCGCGAGCTAGCCGTCATTCTCACCTCGTGAGGCTGCGCATCGCGCTGACGATCTCAGGCGCGGTCGCGCTCGGCGCGTACGAGGGCGGCGCCCTGGCGGCGCTGCTGCGCGCGATCGGCCCGCTCTGCGAGGGCGACGATCCGCAGGTGCGCGTCGACGCCATCGGCGGAGCGTCGGCGGGATCGATCACGGGAATGCTCGCTGCGCGATGCCTGCTCGAGGGCATCGATCCCGTGTACGTGATGCGCGAAGCGTGGGTGAAGCGGGACTCGCTGTCCCAGATGCGCACCGATGATCCCGAAGCGCCGCTCTCGCTCGACCCGCTCCGGGGCACGTGCCTGGACTTGCTGGACCCCCGCGATTTCACCGGCGCGCCCGCTCATCGCATGGACGCGAGGCAGCAGGTTCCCGTCCGCATGGTGATGGCGCTGGCGTCGTTGCGCGGCCTCGAATACCGCGTCCCCAGCCTTTCGGCGCGACAGCCGGTACGCGCCACGACGTCGCTCGACTGGGCGACATTCGTGTTCTCGCCCGGCCAGACCATGCGCGAGCTCACCCAGCCGCCGCGCGCTTCACCTATCGACGTCGCCTTGGCGTCGGCGGCCAACGCCCTCGCGTTCCCTCCTGCGCTGCTCGACCGGAGCGGCGACGAAGAGACGTATCGCGCCCGCGGCATCGTGAACTTCCCGCCGTCGAAGCACCTCTGGTACACGGACGGCGGGATCCTCGACGACGAGCCGCTCTCGCGCACACTCGATCTCGTCCGCGAGGTGGACGCGGAAACGTCGCCCGACACCCGACGGCTCCAGTTGCTCATCCACCCGAACCCGACGGGCGCGCCGACCGGGACCGCCTGGGCCGACGAGCACAACCCGCCGACGTGGCTGGCGACGCTGCTCCGAGCACGCGATCTGCAACGAACGCAGTCGCTCTACGACGACCTGCAGCACCTCGAGCAGATCAACACGCGCCTCGACTGGAACGGCCGCCTCTTCGACGAGATCGGCCCCGTCCTGGACCACCTCGACCCGGACGCGTCCGCCCGACTGCGCGACGCGCTGGTACGCGCCATGGGCATCATCGAAGGCCAACGGCAGGCACTGCGCGCCCACGAGGAAGATCCCGCCGCCGCCCACCCGCAGCCGGTGCCCGACAAGCCGCTCGGGGAGTTGCTACGCGATGTCGTCGCGCGCATCGCCGGCGTCGCGGGAAAGGAGCGCATCCCGCTCGAGGTGGTGTCGCCACTGGCGCTCCGGGAGGCGGGGAGCACGCCGGTGTCGAGCATGCTCGCCGGGGAGTTCCTCTTCCACTTCGGCGGGTTCCTCGACGAACGACTGCGCCAGAGCGATTTCGACCTCGGCTACCGCAGCACGGTCGAGTGGCTGAAGGCGGGCGGCCTGCGCGACCACGGACTGGACCACGAGCTCGACGCCGGCGCGCTCGCCCGTGCCGAGGAGGCGTACCGGCCAGGCGAGGACTGGCGGAGGTACGGAAGGGTCGCGCTCATGGACCTTCCAGCGCCGGAGCGCCTCGCACTGGTGCCCGTGTTCGCGCACATCGCCCGCGTCCTCGCGCACAACGTGCGCCACCGACGCCCGCAATAGGCGTCGGACCTCAGCGTGACCCGCCTCCGGTCGGCACCGGGGCCGGCGTCGGCGTCGGCGTCGGCGTCGGTGTCTTGCCTTCCTCGATGTGGATCTCGGGCAGGACGCGTCCCAACCAGCGAGGGAGCCACCAGTTCGCCGCGCCAAGCAGCTCCATCGTCGCCGGCACGAGCACGAGCCGCACGATCGTCGCGTCCACGAACACCGCGACCGCGAGGCCGACCCCGAACATCTTGACCGTCGGGTCCGGGTCGCCGACGAAGCTCAGGAAGACGCTGATCATGATGAGGGCCGCCGAGGTGATCACGCGCGCGGTTGTCCCGAGTCCGTTGACGACGCTGCGCAGGTTGTCCTTGCTCTCGTAGTACTCCTCGCGGATCCGCGACAGGAGGAACACCTCGTAGTCCATCGACAGGCCGAACAGGATGGCGAACATGATCATCGGCACGAAGGAGACGATCGGCACGGTCTGGTCGAGGCCGACCAACCCCTTGAGCCATCCCCACTGGAAGATCGCGACGATGACGCCGTACGCCGCCGCGATGGAGAGCAGGTTCATGATCGCCGCCTTCAGCGGCACCAGCACCGAGCGGAACACCATCATCAGCAGCAGGAACGACAGCCCGATGACGGCGCCGATGAACAACAGGAGCCGGCTCTGGATGCGCTCGCCGAGGTCGATGAACGCGGCCGTCTGCCCGCCGACGAACACGCTCGCCCCCGTGCCGCGCACCGCGTCCGGCAGCACCGTCGTGCGGAGGTCGTTCACCAGATTCTCGGTCTGCTCGGACTGGGGAGAAGTTGCAGGGATGGCCTGGATCAACGCCACGGTCTGATCCGGGCTCATCTGCGCCGGAGCGACCTGGATGCCGGGGACTTTTGCCACTGCCTGGCCGACGGCGTCGGCGGGGGCAGTGTCGCCCGGTCGGGGCAGGGTGACGGCAAGTAGCAACGGGCCGTTGGCGCCGGGGCCGAAGCCCTGGGTGGTCAGGTCGTAGGCCTGTCGCTGCGTGAGGTTCTCGGGCAGGGTGCCGTCGTCGGTCTGGCCCAGCCGCATCGACAGTGCGGGCGCGGCGAGCGTGAGCAGGATCACGAGGCTGACGACCACGGCCGACCAGCGGTGACGCGACATGAACATCGCCCAGCGCTCCCACCCTCGGGGCCGGGCCCCGGTGAGCGACGGGTGGTCGGGACCGCGGTTCTTTCGCCGGAGGCGTGGCGCGTGCACTCGGTTGATGTGGCGTCCGGCCAGGCCCAGCAACCCGGGGACGAGCGTCACGGCCGCTGCCATCATCACGGCCACCGCGACGGCGGCCATGAGCCCCAGCCGGGTCACGTACGGGACGCCCGAGAGCGTGAGACCGGTGATCGCGATCACGACCGTGCCCCCCGCGAACAGCACCGCCTGCCCTGCAGTGCCGTTGGCAAGTCCGATGGACTCGTTGATGTCCATCCCGGCGTCGAGATTCTGGCGATGACGCGTGACGATGATGAGGGAGTAATCGATCCCCACGCCGAGCCCGATCATGGTGGCCAGCGTGGGTGCCACTGTGCCGATGTCGGTGACCGAAGCGATCAACGAGATGATCGAGAGCCCGATCGCGAGGCCGATCAATGCAGTGCCGATCGGCAGGCTCATCGCCACGACGGACCCGAATGCGATCAGGAGGATGATGACTGCGAAGACCAGTCCGATCGTGTCGGCATCGCCGCCCTCGTCCCGGCTGAGGTAGTCGGTGACGGGACCACCGAACTCGACCCGCAGCCCTGCCTGCTGGGCCGGCCGCGCCGCCGCCTCGAGCTGGTCCAGCGTGTTGCTCGGCAGCCCGGTGGCGGCCTCGTCGTACTGGACGCGCATGTAGCCGATCGTCCCGTCCTTCGAGACGAACACGGAGCCGACGTCCGGCGTCGTGGGACCGATGACCTGTGTCACGTGTGGGGCCGTGCCGGGCTGCAGGTTGGCTTCGGTCTGCGTGATCGCGGCTTGGCTCCCGGGATCCGTGACCGTGCCGTTGCGCGCCTGGAAGACGACGCTCGCGGTGCCGCCGGACTGGGCCGGGAACCGCTCCTTGAGCAGGTCTTCGGCCTTCTGCGACTCGGCGCCCGGGATGGTGTACACGTCGACGGTCTTGCCCCCGGCCGCCTTCCCCAACCCGAACAGCACGACCGCGGCGAGCACCCACACGCCGATCGTGAGCCACTTCCTGCGGGCGGCAGCTCGGCCGAGCCGGTCAAGAAATCGTGCCATCGCTGTGTTTCCCCCTGCCTTCTTCCATTCGTATGGGGCCGAACGTCGAGTCACGCTAGGCCCGCGCGAGAGTGTCGGCGCGGATTCTTCGGCACGCGGAGGCGCGCGGTGAAGCCCGAATTTCTCCCGCCGCCCGGACGTGGCCGGCGGTTCACGCAGCACCGCCGGGTGCGCCTCGGCGACGTGAACGCTGCCAACCGGCTCCGCCTCGACGCGGTCGCGTGCTACCTCCAGGACGTCGCCGGTGACGACGTCGACGATGTCGCCGACGCCCGTGTCGACGGCGCATGGGTGGTGCGGCGGACTGCGCTCGTGGCGTCCCACCTCCCGCGCTACGGGCAGGAGGTCGAGCTCACGACGTTCTGCAGCGGCACCGGCAGCCGATGGGCCGAGCGTCGTACGACGCTGGCCCTCGAGGGCGCACCCGTCGTGGAGACGGTCGCCATCTGGGTCTACGTCGACCGCAGAGGCCGTCCGGCCCGGCTCGGGGACTGGTTCTTCGACCACTACGGCGACGCGTCGAACGGCCGTCGCGTCAGTGGCCGGCTGCGGCTTCCGCCGCCGGCGGACGGACTGGCGAGTCGTCCGTGGCCGGTCCGCACGACCGACTTCGACGTGCTCCGCCACATGAACAACGCGGCGTACTGGGAAGCAGTCGAGGACGAGCTGGCGCGCCTCGCGCCAGGACGTCTCCCGGCGAACGCGGAGCTCGAGCACCGGGCTGCAATCGAGCCGGGTGAGCCGGTCGAAGTCCGCTCGATGCTCGATGGCGACCGGTTGTCGGTATGGATGACGGTGCGGGGCGAGGCACGCGCCGCCGCGCAGGTGGGCTTGCTTCATGCACCGAGCGGCCCTGGATCTCACCAGTAAGCTGACGTGGTTCTGGACGCCTCACTGCCCTCATCGTTTGCTCATCGGCGCTGCCTCGTGACCGGCGGCCTGGGCTTCGTGGGGTCGAACCTCGCGCTGACTCTCGCCGAAGGAGGCGCAGACGTCACCGTCGTCGACTCCCGCGTGCCGACACACGGCGCGAACCCGCACAACCTCGAGGGCGCGGCGCGAGCTATCGACGTGATCGAAGCGGACGTCGGCGACGAAGGCGCAGTGCGCGACGCCGCCGCGCGCGCCGAGCTGATCTTCAACCTGGCCGGTCAGGTCAGCCACGTCGAGTCGATGGCGCGGCCGCTGTTCGACCTCGAGGTCAACACCCGCAGCCAACTCGCGTTCTTGGAGATCCTGCGGTCGGTCGCCTCCGAGGCGGTCGTGATCTACACCTCGACCCGACAGATCTTCGGGCATCCGCGCTACTTGCCCGTCGACGAGGACCATCCGGTGTCGCCCGTCGACGTGAACGGCATCACGAAGTCCGCCGCCGAGCAGCTGCACCTTCTCTACACCGAGCTGTACGGCATTCGGGCCAGTGCCGTTCGGCTGACCAACGTCTACGGGCCTCGTCAGCGCCTTGCCGGCGACTTGCAAGGATTCCTCCCGATCTTCGTGCGCCGCGCGCTCGCCGATGAGCCGATCACCGTGTTCGGTGACGGCGCACAAGAGCGCGATTGCTTGTACGTCGACGACGTCGTCGAGTGCCTGTTGCTGACCGCCCGGTCGGCCGAGGCGACGGGTGAGGTCTTCAACGTCGGGAATGACGAGAGACTCTCGTTGCGCCAGATCGCCGAAGCTGTCGTCGACGCCGCCGGCGCGGGATCTGTCGAGTCGGTGCCGTGGCCGGCGGACCGCGACGCGATCGACATCGGCTCCTATTACGGGGACTCGTCGAAGTCGAAGCGCGTGCTGGGCTGGGAGCCCCGTACACCGTTCGCGGACGGCATCCGGAAGACCATCGACTTCTACCGGGCTCGCCGCTCTCACTACCTGTGACGACCAAGATGGCCGGACCGCCGGTGATCGACCTGGCCCGGCGGACCGCGTCGCTCCAACCCGAGCTCGGTGAAGCCGTCGACCGCGCGGTGCGTTCGGGCTTCTACCTCCTCGGGCCGGAGACCGAGGCGTTCGAAGCCGAGTTCGCCGCGTTCTGCGGGCGGCGGCACGCGGTCGCGGTCGCGTCCGGGACGGAGGCGCTGCGGCTCGGGTTGCGCGCCTTGGGCGTCGGTGTGGGCGACGAGGTCGTGGTGCCCGCGTTCACGGCCGTACCGACGGCGGCTGCGGTCTGCGCGACCGGCGCCGTTCCGGTGTTCGCCGATGTCGATCCGGACACCGCGACGCTGGCCGGCGGCGCGGCGACCGCCGCCGTCACAGAGCGCACCCGCGCCGTGATTCCGGTCCACTTGTACGGACGACCAGCTGCGTTCCCCGACATCGGTGTCCCGGTGCTGGAGGACGCGGCGCAGGCGCACGGCGCACTCGATCCGATGGCAGCGTCCGCGGCCGCCGCGTACAGCTTCTACCCGACGAAGAACCTCGGCGGGATCGGTGACGGCGGCGCCGTCGT
>JALZAA010000082.1 GCA_030948625.1 Actinomycetota bacterium | reverse complement strand
GACGTAGCTCTGCAGGCCGTTCCAGTCACCGTGCCGCGCCGACGGGTACTCCGGGAGCCGATCGGTGGCGACGTGCACGAGCGCCTGCACGACGTTGCCGCGCCTGGTGGCGGCGAGGTCGGCACCGTCCTGGCCCCCGAGCGGCGGGTCGAGGATCTCGAGCAGAGCATGCTTGGGTTCGATCGCAGTGATCACCGTCGCCGTCTCGATCCGCTCGCCACCTTCGGTCACGACTGCGCGCACGCGGCCGCCCGGGGCTTCGATGCGGGCGACCGGCATCGAACAACGCACCTCGCCGCCGGATGACCTGAGCCGGCGCACGAGCGCGTCGATCAGCGACTGAGCCCCACCGCGGGCGTGCCACTGCCCGAAGATGTGGTACGCCGCCTGCCAGAACGCGAACAGTGATCCGCCGGGGGCCGACGGCCCGACGCCGGCATGCGCGGCGAAGGCAGCGACCGGGCCGCGAGTGAGGTCGCTCGTGAGCCAGCGCTTCAGCAACGAGTCGTACGGGCCCAGCACGTCGCGCATGGTCGCCAGCGGCTGCGAGCGGAGAGCGCGCGCGATGTTGGCGATCCGGGTCGGCGCGTCGCGAATCGTGACTTCTCCTCGCACTGCAGGAAGCACGGTGCGGACGATCGGCACGGCCTTGTCGATGAAGCGGCGGTACGCGCGAGCCTCATCCGGGTTCAGCTCCGCGATCGACGCGACGGTCTTGTCGACGGAACGGTGGAAGCGCACACGGCGCCCGTCCTCGTGGATGGCGATGGAGAAGGGGTCCATCTCCTGGTACACGAGCCCGGCGCCGGCGAGGTCGAGCTCGTCGGGGATGGACGTCATGTTGATCATGTTGTGGGCGACCGAGTGGAGATCGAAGCGGAATCCGGGGATCGTCTCCGCGGTACGAGACCCGCCCCCGGGCTCCTCCTGCGCCTCGAGCACAACCACGTCGCGCCCGGCGCGCGCGAGGTAACAAGCGGCGACGAGGCCGTTATGGCCCCCGCCGACGATCACGTCAGGCACGGGCTCCCGACGTCCGGGCGCGGGCGAGCCGCCGGAGACGCACCTTCCGGGCGTCCCAGGCGTAGACGACGGTGGTCTTCGCCAGCACGTCGTGCAGGGCCCGGTGCTCGCGGCCGACGAGGATCCCGATGAGCCCGAGACCCAGCGGGATGAACGACAGCGGCAGCGTGATGGCGCGCACGAAAGCGTGACCCGGGTCGAGCACCGAGCCGTCGCGCCGGACGACCCGAAGGCCGAGGATGAGCATCCCCGGCGTGCGTCCTGAGATGGCCCACGGCACGAAAAAGTAGAGAAGGCTCCAGACGGTGAGAATCGTCGCCGACGCGCCGGCGCCGAGGTCCGAGGCGTCGATGTTCTGGGCCGTGACGAGCTCGAGGATCCACACGGCGCCTGCGGTGACGATCGAGTACAGCCCGCTGACGAGCAGCGCGTCGATCACATAGGCCGCGAGCCGCGACCACGCCCCTGCGTAATGACCGACCGCACCGGGATCGGGGACGTGCTCACCGGTGACGTCGTTCATGCGGCGTTCCGGTCTACGAGACGGGGCGGACCGAGCGGCATCTCCGACGGCTTGCGCCTCAGGATGCGGTTGACGAGCCCATTGGTCCAGTCGTCGAGGCGCACGAATTGCGCGCGGAGCGTGTCGAGCGCCCGCTCGAAGATGCTCGTGGTCGACTGCATCACGATGTCGCCGATCTCGGTGCGGGCGACGAGCTCCTCGACGTTGATCCGCGCCACGATCGCGTTGATGTCGACGCGCTCCAGGACGCGGTTCAGGTCGACCCGCTCGACGATGCTGTCGATGTCGAGTCGGGCGACGAGCGCGTCGATGTCGACGCGAGAAAGGATCTCGTCGAGGTCGACGCGCTCGATGACCGCCTGGACGTCGACCTGCTGGACGACGGAGTTGATCGGCATGAAGCCGAGCAGGCGATCAAACCGACCTTGGTGACGATCCTCGCCCACGGGCTCAGCGTGATCAGCGATGCTTGCCCCCGTTCCGCTGCATAGTCGTGCTCTCGTGCGACGTTACCCCCGCCGAGAGTCTCTCCTAGGCTTTTCGCGTGGCCGACTGGACGACGATCTCTTCGCTTGCGACGGCCGGGGGCACGCTCGTGCTCGCCGCGGCGACATACACCGCGGTGCGCTCGGCCAACCGTTCGGCCCGCGTCGCCGAGCGCAGCTTCCAGGTCAACATGCGCCCGATACTCATGTCCTCACGGTTCGAGGATCCGCCGGACAAGATCGGATGGGTCGACGACCATTGGGCGAGGGTCCCCGGCGCCGGCGCTCACGCCGAGGTGGGCGACGGGAACATCTACCTGGCCATGTCGCTTCGGAATGTCGGCAACGGCATCGCGGTGCTGCAGGGGTGGGACCCGTCAAGTCAGCCACTCGACTTGGCGACCGCCGCACAGGCTTCGCACGGTGATCCCGCCACCTTCCGTCGTCAGACGAGAGATCTCTACGTTCCGCCCGGGGACATCGGCCTTTGGCAAGCAGCCATTCGCGATCGCGATGACGCCGCGTACCTCCCGACCCTGCGCGCCATCGAGAATCGACAACGCCTGACCATCGACCTGCTGTACAGCGATCACGAAGGCGGGCAGCGCGCGATCAGCCGTTTCGGGGTCATGCCGCGCCAGGACGCCGGCTGGATATGCGTGGTCGCCCGGATCTGGAACCTCGATCGCGTCGACCCGCGCTAAGGGCCCGACGCTACGGCGTCAGCGAGCAATCCATCCGGGATGCCGAACCGTATGACCTCCGAGACTGGCCGAGACGGGAGGCCCGATGCGCAAGTTCCTCGCTCTGACCGGGGCGGCGATCGCCTCCACTGCATTCGCGGGCGGCACCGCCCTCGCCGGTGTGCCCAAGTCGAAACCTCCGGTTGCGCTGGAGGGGAAAGTCAACAACAAGGGCACGAAGGACGTGAAGAAAGGCAAGATCTCGATCGAGGAAGACGACTTCTACTTCAACCCCACGTTCCCGAAGGCGAAGCTCGGCTCGAAGGTCTCCGTCAAGCTGAAGAACGAGGGCAAGACCCAGCACACCTTCACGATCCCGAGCCTCGGCATTGACACCGTGCTCGACGCAGGGAAGTCGGCCACGGTCGACGTCACGCTCCCGACGGACGGCGCCGTCGGCTTCTACTGCCGGTTCCACGGCGCGCCGCCATCCGGTGGCCAGGGCATGCAGGGCGCCTTCTACTCCAAGAAGGGGGAGGCGTTGTCGACGAGCGCGAGTGGCGGCGGCTCCGGCTACTGAGCTGCAGAGAGCGGATCAGGTGGGGCTTGCCGACCGGACGCCGCGGCGGTAGGCCCCGGGCACGAGCGCGCGCGCGACCGGCGCGAGCCGTGCGACCAGCGTCGCGTCGATCTCGACGCGGTTGCGGCCGAGGCCGCGCAGAACGGCGCGTGACACCTGCTCCTCGGTGCGGCGCACGAACTTCGGTACCTTGTCGGGATCTGCCGTGCCCTGTGTCATCGGCGTCGGTACGAATCCGGGGTAGAGCACGTGCAGCCGCACGCCGCGGTCTTCGGCTTGGTACGACAGGCTCTCCGTGAACGCGCTCAGTGCCGCTTTTGACGCCGCATACGCGGGTTCGCGTGGGCTCGGCGCCCGCGCCGTGTCCGACGAGACGTTGACCACCGCCCCGTGCCCACGCCCGAGCATCCCGGGCAGGACGGCGAGCGTGCCGGCGACGGCAGCGAAGAAGTTCGTCTCGAGCACGGTCCGGTACTTGCCGATGCCGTCGTCGTCGGGCTCGCCGATGCCGGCGTCGTTGATGAGCAGGTCGGTGCGGCCGTGGCGGGCCTCGAGATCGGCGAGCACGGCGGCGAACCGATCGGTGTCGCTGACGTCGCAGACGACATAACCCGACTCGGGCGACGAGCGCTGCATCTCCGCCGCCAGCGCACGGAGCGGGTCCTCGCGGCGCGCGATGCCCGTGACAACCGCGCCGTTGGCGGCGAGGTCGAGCGCCATGCGCCGCCCGAGCCCTGACGACGCGCCGGTCACGACTGCGATCGCGTCCGAGATCGGGAACGCCGTCTCCACGTCAGGCGGCGGCCTTCTCGGCGGTGGCGTGGTCGAGGTCGTCGAAAGCGAGCAGCTCGCGGGCGGCCACCGCTGCGATGCGGTCGTCCCAGGCGGTGCCGGGGGACAGGTTCCGGCGTGCGTACCGGAGGCCCACCAGCGCCTTGTGGGGATCGTCGGACTGCTCGAGCAGCAACGCCGCCGACGTCGTGCGCACCAGGGCGTCCGTGATCCGCGCCGCGCGGGCTTCGGCAAGGTCGGCGTCCCGGAGCGGCAGCTCCTCGACGCGCCGCTCGAGCTCGTTGCGCGCCGCCGTGACCGCCTTGACCGCCTCGGCCAGGTAGTCGGGGCCCGCGGCGGCGGTCGTGAGTGCGCTGTCGATGCGAGCGAGCGCTGCCTCGTGCGCGTCGTCGCGCCGGATCGCTCGCAGTACGTCGAGCTCGCAGATCTGCTCCGTGCCCTCCCAGATCGGGTGACACTGCGCGTCGCGCAGCTGGCGGGTGAGCGGCCAGTCCTCGCAGTAGCCGTTGCCGCCGTGGATCTCGACGGCCTGGCTGGCGGCCTGGACGCCGAAGCGGCACAGCCGCACCTTCGCCGCCGGGACGAGAATGCGCCGCAGCCGCGCGCCGTCCTGCGATCGTGCCGCCGCCGCGCACTCGAACCCGAGCGCGAACGCACCCTCGAGCTCGACGAGCAGGTCGACGAGCTGCTCACGGATCAGCGGCAGGTCCACGAGCACGCGACCCTTGGCTTGCCGGTGATGCGCCCAGATCACGGCCTCCAAGTACGAGCGGCGCGCGATGCCGAGGCCCATCAGCGCGACGCCGAAGCGGGAGCCGTTGACCATCTCCATCATGCGGCCGAGGCCGCCGGCGTCCGAGCTTCCGGCGTCGGCGGCCGGCGCGGCGCGCAGCGCGTAGCCGAGCGCGTCGTGAAACTCGACTTCGCCGGTGGGCACGCTCTTCGTACCGAGCTTGGGCTTGAGCCTGCGCATCGAGATGCCGTTGCGCGAGCCGTCCTCGCGGTACTTGGGAACGAGGTACAGCCCGAGGCCGCCGGGACCGTCGGGCGCGCCCTCGGGGCGGGCGAGCATCACGATGGCGGCGCCGTCGATGTTGGAGCAGAACCACTTCTCGCCGTTGACGAGCACCCGGCCGTCGCCGATGTCGCGTGCGCTGCAATGCACCGTGCGGCCGAGGTCGGAGCCGCCGTCGCGCTCGGTGAGGAACATCGACCCGTCGATGCCCTTGTCGAAGTCGCCGGCTCGAAGACCGGGCAGAAGCGTGTCGCGAACGTCGGGCGGCGCATATGCGGCGACGAGGCCCGCGACGCCGCTGGTCATGCCGAGGCTGCACACGAGGCCGGTGTCGGCCTGGGAGAGGAGGTAGTTGCTCGCCGCGAGCACGACGCCGGGGACGGGACGGCCGCGCTCGGCTTCGTCGTGCGGGAAGCCGCCGACGTACCCGCTCTCCCACAGTGCTCGCTTCGAGTCGAGCGCGGCGGGGTGGTGGACGACCTCGTTGACCTCGTTGGCCCACCGGTCGTAGCGGACCAGCTGGGGCGGATTGGCGTCGACGATCTCCGAGTTGGGCGCCACCCGCTCGCCCACGAGGCCTCCGAACTCGCGCAGCTTGCCCTCGGCCCAGTCGAGGTCCTCGGGCGGGCAGTCGCGCCGTACCCGGGCCTGGAGGTCGGGGTCGACGTCGTACCAGTTCTGGCCGATCGCCGAGTCGAGCGTGGCGTAGTCGATCATCGGGTCGCTCCCGGCTGCGCGTGAGTGGTGGTTCTGCCTGCCAGCCTACGACGCCCGTGATAGCCATGATCCGGACGTATGGAGCCACTCGATCTCATCGATACGCGGTTGCGCGTCGTCACCTGGAACGTGTGGTGGCGATTCGGGCCCTGGCAGGACCGGCAGCCCGCGATCGCCGAGACCCTCCGCCGCCTCGACGCCGACGTCATCGCGCTCCAGGAAGTGTGGGACACGGCCGAGGGCGTGGGACAGCCGGCGGCCCTGGCCGGCGCGCTCGGCTACCACCACGTGTTCGCGTCGGGGTTCGACGCGGGTGACGCGATGTTCGGCAACGCCGTCTTGTCGCGATGGCCGATCCCGACGAGCGCGTCGCGCACGCTGCCGTGCACGCCGGAGACGGAGGAGTTCCGGGTCGCGCTCAAAGCGGAGGTCGACGGCCCGCGCGGACGGTTCGAGGTCTACACCACCCATCTGAACTGGCGGTACGACGAGAGTCACGTGCGCCAGGCGCAGGTCCGCACGCTGGCCGAGTTCGTGGCGGAGTCGGAGGGCCGGAGCTTCCCCCCGATTCTGTGCGGAGATTTCAACGCCGAGCCCGACTCCGACGAGATCAGGATGCTCACGGGACGCGCTGCCGTCCCGGCACCCCGTCTCGTCTTCGTCGACGCGTGGGACGTGGCCGGTGACGGGCCCGGGTACACGTGGTCGAACGACAATCTCTTCGCGGCGCGGGACCTCGAGGCCGACCGCCGCATCGACTACGTGTTCGCCGGCTGGCGCAAGGCACGCGGAGCGGGGCACGTCGTGGACGCCAGCGTCGCCGCCGTGGATCCGATCGACGGCGTCCACCCTTCGGACCACTACGCAGTACTTGCCGAGCTCCGGTACTAGGCGCATCGACGATGGCACCGCATGTGACCGCAGAGCTTCAGGTGTCGCCGGGCCACGCGGCGGATCTGGGTCGTCGGAGCACCGCGGGCCACCTCGGCCTCGCCGACCGCCAGTCGGCGCAGAAGGAACGCGCCACGATCCTGGCCGAGCTCCAAGACCTGCACGAGCGGCTCTGGGCCGAGAACGAGCGAAGCGTGCTGCTGGTGCTCCAAGGCATGGATACGTCGGGCAAGGACGGTGTCATCCGCCGCGTCCTCGGCGGCCTGAACCCGCAGGGATGCGCGGTCACGGCGTTCAAGGCGCCCACGACGCTCGAGATCGCCCACGACTACTTGTGGCGGGTGCACGCGGCATGCCCCGCTCGCGGGCGCCTCGGCGTCTTCAACCGCTCGCACTACGAGGATGTCGTGACCGCGCGCGTCCTCGCGATCATCGACGACGCTCACTGCCGGCGCCGCTACCGCCATGTGCGCGAGTTCGAGCAGATGCTCGCCGACGAGGGCACCACGCTCGTCAAGGTGTTCCTCCATATCTCGCGTGACGAGCAGCGCAAGCGGCTGCAAGCGCGCCTCGACGACCCAACCAAACGCTGGAAGTTCCAGCCCGAAGACCTCGAGACGCGCAAGCAGTGGGACGCGTACCAGGCGGCGTACGACGAGGCGATCACGGAGACGTCCACCGACGTCGCGCCGTGGTGGGTCGTGCCCGCCGATCACAAATGGGTGCGCAATGTCGCCGTAGCGCGACTGTTGCTCGATGCGTTCCGTCGCCTCGACCCGCAGTTTCCGCCCCCGGATCCGAGGCTGGACGGCTTGACCGTGAAGTAGACGCCGTTTCGAGGACGGTCAGCCCGCGCGGCGCTGCTCGTCGTCGGCGGCGCGCTGGAATGCCTCACGCGGCCGTTGCAGGGAGCCGAGCGCGACGACATCGCGCGGGAAGAAGAGCGCGACCGTCCAGTCGAGACTGATGCGGACCTTGCGGTTCAGTGTCGGCACCTTCGCAAGGTGGTACGAGCGGTGCAGCCACCACGC
>JALZAA010000063.1 GCA_030948625.1 Actinomycetota bacterium | reverse complement strand
CCGCGCCGCCGACCCTGATTTCCGTGTGCGTCTCGAAGCAGCACGGCTCCTGGCCGCCGCCGATCGCGCCGGCTGACGGTCACGGTCGCGCCCGCCGGCCGCGTCGTCTGCGCCGCCGGACCGGTATCGGCGTCTTCGCCCGACCCTCCTCCAGGACGTGCGCGGGTACCGACGTCACGACGGTGGCCTCCCGGAGGATCAGGCGCGTCCGGAGCCAGAGGGCACTCTGGTTGTGGAGCAAGTGTTGCCACCACCGGTGGACCACGAGCTCGGGAATGACGACGACCGGCTCCGTCCGGCGCGCTCAGCGGACTCTCAGGGCGCGCTCAGTGACGGCCCAAAGGTTGGCCATACCCTGGAGTTCGTGGTTGCGCGGGCGAAGACAAGGCGATGGCGGTACCTGGTCCCCGTCGTGCTCGTCGCCCTGCTGTGGGCGGCGAACGACTTTCGCGACCGGCTCGACGCCCGGGCCGAGCCGACGCTGCCGCAGCGGAGCGCCGCCGAAGTCGCCGAGCTGGCGGCGAGCCCGCATCCGCAGCCGCGGTCGGGGTTGCTCGAGATGCGCACGAACCTCGGTTTGGGTGACTTCGGGACCGCAACCGGCGAGTCGGGCGGGTCCCTGGTCGGGCTGGCGGCGGGCACCAACGACGCGAGGTTGTGGGAGAACGGAGTTCGTCGGCGCATCGCTCTGCTGCAGCAGCTCGAGGAGACCGACTGGTACCGCAACGGTGACATCACGAACGTCTGGCACAGCCGTCGGTCGCGCGTGACGAAGGTCCAGAGCCCGAGCACGCCGCCCGACACGAGCGGCTTGATCACCTTGCTCGCCGGCGGCGGGACCCTCGAGTCACCGGACGGGATGGCGGCGCGCTTCCTGGCGCTCCGCGGTCAATCGAAGCTCGTGCTGCATGCCCCGACATATGTCGCCGATCGCCCGGCGTACCAACTCAGCTTGATCCCGGACCTACCCACGTCCCTGATCACGGACGTCACCATCGGAGTCGATGCCGCGACCGGCTTGCCGCTGCGGGTGCAGGTGCATACGCGCAGCGGCACCACCGCGATCGAGAGCAAGTTCACCTCGATCGCGTTCGAGCCTCCCGCGGAGTCGAACCTCGCGTTCACGCCTCCGCCGGACGCCACGGTGACCGACGGCGCGACCGTCAGTCGCGACCGCAATGTCTCCGGTGATTGGCAGCAAGAGCGCGACCGGCAGCGAGCGCTCGAGGACGTGCAGTCGGTGACCGGCGTCGATCAGACGCTGCTCCGCCTCGCGACCGTCGGCGACGGCTGGAACGAGGTCGTTGCCATCCCCGGTCTGAGCTTTTGGCGGATGGAAGGCCTCACGCGCGCGGCGAAGGCAGTCACGGGCCCGTACGGCACCGGACGACTGCTGGAGACGCCCGTGTTCAGCCTCCTGATCCTGGACAATGGCCGCATCGTCGCGGGCGCCGTGACACCGGCGGGGCTCGAGCCCGCCGCTACGCAGATTGCAGGGGCGTGATGAGCGACGAGGTCGCAACCGTGGCGCCGGCGAGCGCGGTCACCGCACCGACCGACCGAGTCGACGGCGATGGCGCGCGTGGCGGCGACCTCGCGATCGAGACCACGGGCCTCACGAAGCGCCTCGGGCATACCGCCGTCGTCGACCAGGTCGATCTCGCCGTTCCTCGGGGCAGCGTGTACGGCTTCCTCGGTCCCAATGGATCGGGCAAGACCACGACGATCCGGATGCTGCTCGGTCTCATCTGGCCCACGGGTGGGTCCTTCCGTCTCCTGGGTGAGAAGATGCCCGCCGCCAGCGCCAGGGTGCTCCCACAGGTCGGGGCGCTGGTCGAGGGCCCGGCGTTCTATCCGTGGCTCACCGGCCGTCAGAACCTGCGGCGCATGGACGCCGCCGGGCCCGACGGCCAACGCAAGACGCGCGCCGCGCGCATCGACGCCGCGCTGACCAAGGTCGGTCTGGGCGCCGCCGCGACCAAGCGCTATCGCGCCTACTCGCTCGGCATGAAGCAGCGACTCGGTCTCGCCGCAGCCCTCCTCCGGCCGCGGAGCCTGCTCGTCCTCGACGAGCCCACGAACGGCATGGACCCGCAAGGGACGCGCGAGATCCGCCACCTCGTTCGTGAGCTCGCGGCGGAAGGCTCGACCGTGTTCCTGTCGACCCACCTCCTCAGCGAGGTGGAACAGCTCTGCACCCATCTCGGCATCATCTCCGTCGGCAAGCTCGTGGCGCAGGGCTCGATCGACGAGCTGCGGGGCCAGGGCGACGCGATGCTGCGAATCGAGACCGAGGATGCGGGGAACGCCGCGCAGGTGCTCGACCGTCTCGGACTGGAGTCGATCACCGTCACCGGCGAGATCGTCTCCGCGCAGCTCGACGGGCAACGACCCGAGGAGTGCAACCGGGAGCTCGTCATGGCGGGAGTGGGCGTGCGCAGCCTGACCACCGACAGGCGCAGCCTCGAAGACGCGTTCGTGGCTCTGACCGGAGAGGGATTCGATGTGGCTGGCTGACATCGGGCTGCTGTTCCGACGTGTCCGTACGCGCGTTTTGCTGCTCGTGCTCGCGGCTGTGCCGGTCGCGGTCGCGGTCGCGGTGCGCCTCTCGGGCGAGGGACCGAGCCCCGGATCGGGCCCGCGCTTCTTCGACCAGATCACGAACAACGGCGTCTTCGCGGCCCTCGTCGGCCTCACGGTCACGCTGCCGTTCTTCCTTCCCCTCGCAGTCGCGATCGTCGCCGGTGACGCCGTAGCGGGGGAGGCGAACCTCGGCACGCTCCGGTACCTGCTGTCTCGTCCGGTCGGTCGGACGCGCCTGCTCCTCATCAAGGCGACGACCGTGATCATCTTCTGCTTCGTGGCGACGTTCGCGGTCGCCGTCACCGGGCTCATCGCCGGCTCGATCTTGTTCCCGATCGGGGACGTCACGACCCTGTCGGGCGACACGCTCTCGCTCGCCGCCGGCACGCTGAGGATCGGCCTGGCGGCCGTGTTGGTCGCAGCGTCGCTCCTCGGCCTGGCTGCGATCGGGATGTTCATCTCGACGCTGACGGACGCGCCTGTCGGCGCAATGGCCGGGACCGTCGGCGTGGCGGTCATCAGCGGCGTGCTCAACGCCGTCCCCGCCCTCTCCTGGCTGCACCCGTTCCTGCTCACCCACTACTGGCTGTCGTTCGGCGACGTGCTCCGCTCACCCGTGTATTGGAACCAGATCCTGCTCAACCTCGCCGTGCAAGCCGTGGCCGTGGCCGTGTTCGCGACCGCCGCCTGGTCTCGGTTCACGTCCAAGGACGTCCTGGCCTAGAACGCCGACGGGCTCTCCGGCTTGCTGGACCCCGCGCGCTCGCCCGGCCTTTGGGGACGTGCATTTCGCCGAGAAGGGGCATTATTGTCCCTAAATGCCGAATTCGGGCAGGCAAAGCAGGAGGGGACACCACAGATGAGATTTCTCGCCCGCGCCTTCGCCGCCGCTCTCGCGTCCGTGAGCGTGGCCGTGCCGGTCATCGCGGCACAGGCGCCGAATGCGGCTGCTGTGCCCACGTGGGCGCCCGCGGCGACGGCGCCGATCCACCCCGGCGTTCAAACCGTCACCGCCGGCGGGCAGTGCACCGCCAACTTCGTCTTCTACGGCGCCTCGAACACGGTGTACATCGGCCAGGCTGCGCACTGCTCGGGAACGGGCGGCAACACGGCGACCAACGGCTGCACGTCGGGGTCGCTGCCTATCGGCACCGCCGTCCAGGTCGGCGGGGCGTCACGCCCCGGCACCTTGGTCTACAACTCGTGGCTCACGATGCAGGCGGCGGGCGAGACCAACCCGGACGCATGCGCGTTCAACGACCTGGCCCTGGTCAAGCTCGATCCGGCTGACTTCGGCAAGGTCAACCCGTCGATCCCGTTCTGGGGTGGCCCGACGGGCATCGACACCAATGGCACCGTGCAGGGCGAGAACGTGTACTCGTACGGGAACTCGAGCCTGCGGGGTGGCGTCACCCAGCTGAGCCCGAAGCGAGGCGTCAGCCTCGGTGACAACGGCAACGGCTGGAGTCACGACGTGTACACGGCGTCGCCGGGTATCCCGGGCGACTCGGGGAGCGCGTTCGTGAACTCGAGCGGCGCGGCGCTGGGTGTGCTGAGCACCGTCCAGATCGCGCCGATCGCGGGCTCCAACGGCGTCGGCGATGTCAACCTCGAGATCAACTACATGCACGCGCACTCGTCGTTCTCCGGGGTCCAGCTCGCGCTGGGTACCCAGCCGTTCAACGCGAACGCGGGAGCAGCCGGGCTGGGACTTCCGCTCGGCATCTGACGCACGCGGCGATTGACTGCGGCGCGTCTACTCCTGCATCTGCACCTGGCGCTCGACCTCGGCGACCGCGCCGCGCAGGTCGTCGACCTCGCGCTCGACGGCGCGCCGACGGCGCGTGAACACGAACATGCAGCGCGCCACCGGGGTGCCGAGCGCTCGCTCGAGCGCGAGCGCGTACGCCGCGCCCTGGACGCGGTAGCGAACCATGGCAGCGTCGAGGTCGGCGTCGGTGGGGATCTGGTCGGTCTTGTAGTCGACGACGACCAGGCCTTCGAGGGTCTCGACGAGGAGGTCGACGAAGCCCTCGACGGTCACGCCGTCGACGACAGCCGCGACCGGTACCTCGCGCCAGTACCGGCCTCCTGCGACGGCACTTCGGATGGTGGGCGCCTGCAGCGCGCTGCGAGCCAGCGCCCGCACTTCGGCTTCGCGTTGCGGGATTCCCTCCGCCAGCGCCTGCGCCCGCGCCGTGGCGTCGAGCCCGGCACCGGTCGCGAGGTCGATGGACTGGAGGACGGCGTGAACGGCGCGGCCCACCGAGGTGCCGGCCCGTCCGCGCCTCCATGCCGGCCGGTCGTCGTGGGGCTCGTCCTTCGCCAGCCCGGGATCGGCGGGCGCGGCGGATCCTTCCGTTCCCGGCGCCTCCGCCAGCGCGGTCGCCGCGACCGTCGCCGATCGCCCGCTGCGCGCCAGCAGCTCCTCGCGAGCGGCGATCCATTCGTCGCGGGCTGCCGGTGATTCCGTGCCGGGCGCGTCGTCGCCGGGGGAGAACGGCGCTGCCGGCGGAGCGGCGGCACCCGTGAGCTCCAAGTCGACCGCGGGCGCGCCGTCGCCGTGCTCGCACAGCCGGGCGGCGTGGCACTTGGTGCGCGGCTTGTGGTGCAGGCTCACGAGCAGGTGGTCGCGGGCGCGTGTCGCGGCCACGTACAACAGACGCAGTCGCTCGGCGTCGTCGAGAGCGTCCTCCCGAGCGGAACGCGCCTCCCATCCCGCCGTCTCGAACCGCGTGCCCTGCTGCGCGCGCCCGACCCGGACCTCGAAGCTGCCGTCCGGGTTCCACAAGACGGGAGTCGTGCGGTGCGGCGGAGCAACGTTCAGCCCGGCGAGGATGACGATCGGGAACTCGAGGCCTTTGGCGCCGTGCACGGTGAGGACGCGGAGCGCGTCGTCGTCGGGCTCGGGCACCACCACCTCGACTGCGCGGGCGCGTTCGTCGGCGAGCTGCTCGACCCAGTCGACGAACCCGCGGAGCCCCCGGCCCGGTGCGGCGTCGTAGGCGCGAGCCTGGTCGAGGAAGAAGCGGATGCGGCGCCAGTGGTCGCGGGGGCGGCGGCGGGTGACCGCGAGCTCCAGCATGCGCCGTTGCCGCACGACCGCCTCGACGGTCTGGCTCACCGACTGCCACCAGCGGGCGTCGTGCAGGCGGCCGAGGGCGGCCATCCCCGCGACCACGGGGTGATCGAGCGACAGGCGCTCGGGAGGCGGGCGACGATAGTCCCAGCGCCCGCCCCGCTGGTGGTAGTCGACGAGGTCGTCGTCGCCACAGCCAAAGGCGGGCGAGCGTAGCGACGCGATGAGCGCCACCTCGTCCGTCGGGTCGTCGAGCACGCTGAGGATCGCGAGGAGGTCGCGTACCTCCGCAGTCGAGAACACGAGGGACTGGCTTTCGATCCGGACCGGCACGTCGGCGCGTTCCAGGGCGTCCTCGAGATCAGGAAGCGTCGTGCGCGTCGGCAGGAGGAGCGCGACGTCGTCGTAGCGAGCCGGCCGGACCTCGTCGGTGATCGGGTCGACGATCGTCCACTCCTCTTCCTTGATGCGCCGAACCAGTCCGGCGACCGCGGCCGCCTCGGCGGCGCGGACCTCACCGACCCGCTCGACGTCGGCCGGCCCGCCGAAGGTGGCAATCGCGGGCGCGGTGGTCGGCGACTCGGCGCGGTGCGCGGTGAGCGGAACGTGCGCGGCCTGCGCGCCGGGGTCGGCGCCGTCGAACAGGGAGCCGAACACGTGATTCACCCAGTCGAGGATCGCCGGTACCGACCGGAAGTTCTGCGCGAGCTCGCGCCGGCCGGCGCGAAGCTCATGCTGTACGCGGTGGTAGAGCTCGAGATCGGCCCGACGGAACCGGTAGATCGACTGCTGCGGATCGCCGACGAAGAACGCCCGCCCTGGCGCGATCGGCGTGTCCCACCAGGGCTTGGGACCGGCCTCGGGGTCGTCCGACGCGAGCAGCACGGCGATCTCGATCTGGAGCGGGTCGGTGTCCTGGAACTCGTCGATCAGCAGCACCCGGAAGCGGTCGGCCAGCTTGGCGCGAACCGTCTGGTTGCGTTGCAGCACGTCGCGCGCGAGGACGAGCAGATCGTGGAACTCCAGCCGTCCTTCGCGCCGTCGCTCTTCGGCGTATGTGAGCACGAACCCCCGCACACGCGTGAGGAGCACATCGAGCGTGGCTTGTTGCTGCGCGGCGACGATCGCAGCCCGGCCCGCCTCGGCTTCCCGCAGCAGCGAGCGGACGTCGTCGACGGGGCAGCCCCAATTCCCCTTTTGGCCGCGCGTCGTCGCGAGCTTGGGCATCTCGCCGAGGAGGTCGAGCCGGTCGAGGTCGTCGTCGGCGTTCCGGAGGAGCTCGGGCCATCCCGCCAGACCCTCGAGGTGCTTGAAGAGGTGGTCCTGCAGCACCCGGCACTCGCCGAGTCGTTTGATCGCCTCGTCGAACGGCACGAGCAAGGGGTCGAGGTCGAGATCGGCGGCCGCGATCGGCGCGTCCGGCGCGCCGCGGAGTCGCTCGTGGTGGTCGTGCAGGGCGCGGGCGACCTGTCGCAGCTGGGCGAAGTCGATCCCGAGCGCGAGCGCGGTGAGCAACACCGGCTCGAGGTCGTGGTCGCCGACGAGCGCCTCGATGAAGAGCTCCCAACGCTCCTCGAACCGGACCGCCGCCTCGACGTCGTCGATCAGCTCGAAGCGGGGTGGCAAGCCGGCCTCGAGCGGGTGCTCGGCGAGGATGCGCTGGGCGAAGCCGTGCAAGGTCGAGAGGGCGGCGTCGTCGAGCTGCTCGAGCGCGGCACGGCACCGTTCGCGCTCCTCGGAAGCGAACGGGGGCTCGGTCGCGCCGGCGGCCGCTTGCTCGAGGCGGAAGCGGATGCGGTCGCGCAGCTCGCCGGCGGCCGCCTCGGTGAACGTGATCGCGGCCAGCTCCCGGATCGTCACGGCGCCTCGGGCGATGAGCGACACGACCCGGCTGACCAGCGCCGTCGTCTTCCCGGTGCCGGCGCCGGCTTCGACGAACAGCGTCACGTCGAGAAGGTCGCGGATCTCGGCGCGGGCGGCGTCGTCGACGAGTGTCTGCTCGGCGGTCACGGGGCGTCCTCGAGGTCGGTGTCCTTCTGTTCGGGTACCGGGTCGGCGAGCGCGCGGAACTGCACCACAGCGGCGTCGTCGCGCTTCTGCTTCCACACCTCGTCGCGCGCGGGCGGGCACACGCGATCGAAGGGGCAGTAGCAGCAGTTCTCCCAGGTGTCGCGCCCGCGACCGTCTTGCCGCGGCTTGTCGGGGAACGCCGGGAACACGCCTTCTCCGATGCCTTCGAAGATCGTCGTGAGCTTGTCGACGAACTGGGCGCGCGTCGGGCTGTCGAGGGTGATGCCCTTGAGCGTGCTGTCACTCGAAGGCCGCACGTACCAGTAGAACGCGCGGACTTCTGCCGACGGGTCGAGACTCCCCATGGCCAGCGCGTAGACCGGCAGCTGCAGCTTGTTGCCCCGTTCGAGCCCGCCCTCGGGGTCGTCGGTGCGCCAGCCCGTCTTGTAGTCGAACACGACGACCAGGGATCCGTCCGGCGCCCGGTCTACCCGGTCGACGACTCCGTGGAAGCGGACCTCGCGACCGTCGGCGAGGGCGACCATTGCAGGCTCACCGGACTCGCCGCCGAATCCGAATTTGCGCTCTCGCCCACCCGGCACCGGGATGATGCCGAACGTGGCGCGGATCTCCTCGTCGCAGTCGAGGAACCAGTCCAGCTCGCGCAGGATGCGGCGACGCTCGAGCTTCCAGAGCAGCGGCCGGCCCGTGAGCCCCTCTGCCTCCATCTCGTTGCAGAGCTGCTCTCCGATGTCGAGCAAGAGCGCGCGTTCGTCGTCGCTCCACCGCTCGCCCGGTGAGGTGCGCGGGTCGACCGTGTCGAGGAACTCTTCCAGGGCTTTGTGAACGAGTCGGCCTCGATCGAGCGGACTGATCCGTTCGGTGGCCTCCGGCCGCTCGACCTCCCGCACGCGCAGTACGCGCGAGAGCAGATACTTGAACGGGCACGTCGCCCAAGTCTCGAGCGCGGTCGGCGACAGTGCATCGTCCGCGTCCGGCAGGAGGCCTGGCATGGGCCCGACGCGCCCGTCGAAGCGGCTGAGGATCCCTGACTGCCGCTCGCGCAGGGCATCGATGCCGGCCGCGAGCGCGGGGGTTGCGGCGACGAGCGGGTGACGATCGAGTGAGGAGTGGGCCACTTGCCACCGGCGCAAGCTGCGGACGTCGCGCTCGACGAGCGAGCCGGCTTCGGTCACGCCGCAGACGCCGGCTTCGAACGACGGGATGACGTGCAACCAGTCGGCGGCGGCGTGGCGAGTGAGCTCCTCGGCGCCGACAAGCGTGCCCGTCAGCTCGGTGGCGGTCTCGAGCAGCCAGCGCGCGGGCAGGCGCTTGCGTTGCGCGCGCGGATCGGCTCTCGGGTACGAGAGCACGCGCTCGGGCGCGGTGGCGAGGGCGGCGAGATAGTCGCGTCGCTCCTCGGTCCGACGGACGGCGTGCAGGGGGAGCGCGCCGTCGGTGTCGCGGCGGGCGCGATCGGGCACGAGAGGGTCCTCCCGCCCGAGCGGCGGGAACTCTCCCTCGGCCATGCCGACGACGTACACGACGTCGAAGTCTCCGCCGTACGCCTGGCGCACTCGCCCGACGAACACGCCGGTGCCGAAGCGACCGATGCGCCCGGCCGGCACGTCGAGCTCGGCCTCGAGCGCTCGCACGAACGTGGGCAGCGAGACCTCGGCGCGGATCTCCGCGAGGGCGTCGAGGCTCCCGAGGGCGTCCGTGACGTACCGCGCCGCTTCGACCTCGTCGTCGGGCCATGCACCGCGGTGACCCTCGCCGCCCAGGTAGATGTCGAGGAGGCCGCGGGCCCACGCCGACAGCGTCGGCCACGCGCTCGGCGACGGCGGTGTGACGCGGACGCCGAGGTCGGCCACGAAGCGGGCGAGCCGTCCCGCTTCTTCGAAGTCGGCTTCGAGGTGGCGGCGCGCGCCCTCGCTGAGCTCTTCTTCGCCGGTGGCTTCGAGCTGGGCCGTGAGCCGCGCCGCAAGGCGCGCAAGGCGGTCGCCCCATTGCGGGAGCCCGTTCACGACACCGGCTTGCCGCGACAGCGTGTCCCACCTGCTCGCGGGAATGGCGCGGCCATCGGCGGGGTCGCGCACCGGGCCGGACGCCAGCCACTCGACCACCGCATCGCGGGCGAAGTCGTGCTCTGCCAGGCGCAGGAGCCCGAGCAGCACCCGACCCGCAGTCGTGTCGGCGAGCCGGCGGGTCGACGGGCCTGACCAAGGAATGCGCGCGGTGTCGAGCAGCTCGTGCGCGAGCCGGGCGTACGGCTCGTCGACGCGGTACAGGATCGCGACGCGATGCAGCGGCGTTCCGGCGGCGGCGCGGTGGACGACATCGCGGATGACTGCGCGCAGCTCGTCCTCGGGGTCCGGCGCGCTCACGACCGAGGTGCCGCCCGGTGCGGATGGCAGCGGTGCGCGGGTGGGCACGCCGAGCGCGGCGAGACGCGCGGCCAGCTCGTGGACCGGCTCGTCCCCGACCTGGTCACCCGTCACGCCGAGTAACACGCGCAATCGCCCGTCGTGCGCCAGCGCCTCGACGAGCGCGGTCTCGCCGGGCGACAGCCGCGTGGGGAGGAACAGCACCACCTCGCCGACTTCACGAAGCGCTGGTGGCGCGACGGCCAGCGTCGCGGCCGCGGCCAGTGCCAGATCCTCGTCGTCGTAGAAGGCGGTCGTGCGCGACACGAACTCGCCGTAGAGCCGGGCGACAGAGGACGCGGGCTCGTCGGCGTGCGCGAGCCGTTCGACGGCGTCGGTCCCCGCACGCCGCAGATCCAGGAAGGACGCGTCGAGCGCCCGCTCGGTTGCCGGGTGGCCGGCCACCGCCTGCAGCGGCGGGCCCGCGTCGGCGAGAACGGCCCGGACGGCCTCCGACCGCAGCGCCGCGGTGAGCGGGCGGC
>JALZAA010000052.1 GCA_030948625.1 Actinomycetota bacterium | reverse complement strand
AGGTGCCGACGTCCGAGGTGCTGCAGTACTCGAACAACCTGCGGTCGATCACGGGCGGCCGCGGCCGCTTCGAGCTCCGCCACGACCACTACGACCCCGTGCCGTCACACCTCTTGGACCGTCTCGCAAAGAAGCAGGAGCCGGCCCGAGCGGTCTGAGTCAGCCGGCCTCGTGCTCGCCGCTCAGGCCGAACTTGGACCAGTCCTCGGGGTTGGGCTCCGTGTACTCGCCCATCACGTGGCCATCGACGGCGTCGAGCTCGACCAGGCCGCGCATCGACGGCGGCTCGTCGGCCGAGTAAAGGAGGATGCGCCACGCGGGCCGGCTGCGCAGGCCGCGCCATGTGAGCTGCGCCGACGCGTGCCCGACCGGGAAGCCGACGGTGCGCGTCGCCACCACGAGCGCTTGGGTCTGGTCGACCACGAGGTTCCACGCGGTCGCGAAGTGGTACGCGGCGATGACCGCGAGGATGATCGCCGCGGCCAGGAGACCGCCGTTGCTGCTCGCGACCCATCCGCCGACGCACAGCACCGCGAGCACGGCGTAGATGGCGCCGGGAATCCGACGGCGCGTGATGTTCGGGAAGACGTACGGCCCGACGTAGGCAGTGACGTCGAGGTCCTGCGGGAGCTCGTCGCGGTGGTCGCCGCGGTCACGGGGCTCGCTCATGCGATGGACCGTACTCAGCGGCGCGGCCACGCCGCGCGCACCTTCTCCCAGCTGGTGCGCAGGTCTTCGGGGAGGACGCGTGTCTCGGCCACGGTCGTCATGAAGTTGGTGTCGCCGCTCCACCGAGGCAGCGCGTGCATGTGCACGTGATCGGGCACGCCGGCCCCGGCGACGCGGCCGATGTTGACGCCGAGGTTGAGCCCGTCGGGGCTGTACGCGCCTTTGAGTGCCACGACGGCCTGCTGCGCCATCCTCATGACCGCCGTGGCCTCGTCGGGCTCCAGGTCCTCCAGATCGCCCTCGTGGCGCAGCGGGGCAATCATGAGATGACCCGACGTGTACGGGAACGCGTTCATCACCGCGAATGCGCGGTCCTCGCGCGCAACAACGAGTGCCTCTTCCGGATCCGCAGCCGCCAGCCCGCAGAACAGGCACGCCGCCGAACCTGCCTCGGGGCTCTTGGCCGCGTCGGCAACGTAGGCCGCGCGCCAGCCCGCCCACAGCCGCTCGAGCGTCAACGGCGCTCCGCGACCTCGGCTGCCAGCCGCTCGACGAACTCGTCGACGCGCACCCCGCGCTCGGGTTGATCGCTCCCCCGCCGGTTCACGCCGACCGTGCCGGCGTCGGCATCCTCGTCGCCGACCACGAGGACGTACGGCACCTTCTGCAGCTTCGCCCGCCGCACCCGCGCCCCCAACGAGTCGCCCGACGCGTCGTGCATGTCGGTGCGAAACCCCTCGGCCCGCAACCGGTCGGCGACGCGGAACGCGTACGCGTCGTGCCGGTCGGCGACCGGGAGCACCGTCACCTGCACCGGCGCCAGCCACAGCGGGAACGCACCCTCGTAGTGCTCGACCAGGATGGCGAAGAAGCGCTCGATCGATCCGAACAGGGCGCGGTGGAGCATGATCGGCCGGTGGCGCTCGTTGTCGGCGCCCACGTAGGTGAGGTCGAAGCGCTGCGGCTCCTGGAAGTCGACCTGGATCGTGGACAACTGCCACGTCCGGCCGATCGCGTCGCGCGTCTGCACGGAGACCTTCGGGCCGTAGAACGCGCCACCACCCTCGTCGAGCACGAGCTCGAGGTCCATCGCCTTTGCCGCCTGCCGGAGCGCCTCGAGGCCCTCGTCCCAGTCCTCGTCGCTGCCGATCGCCTTGCCCTCCGGCTTCGTCGACAGCTCCAGGTAGAAGTCCGTGAGCCCGAAGTCGCGCAGGACATCGAGCACGAACCGCAAGATGGATTCGATCTCGCCGCGCACCTGCTCCTTGGTGCAGAAGATGTGCGAGTCGTCCTGGGTCATCCCGCGGACGCGGGTGAGACCGTGCACGACGCCTGAGCGTTCGTACCGGTACACGCTGCCGAACTCGAAAAACCGGATCGGCAGGTCGCGGTACGAGTGGAGCTGACTGCGGTAGATCAGGATGTGGAACGGGCAGTTCATCGGCTTCAGGTAGTACTTGGTGCCCTCGTCGAGCTCCATCGGAGGGAACATCCCCTCGGCGAACCACTCCAGGTGCCCCGACGTGTGGAACAGATCTTCCTTGGCGATGTGCGGCGACGTGACGAACTGGTACCCGGCTTGCTCGTGACGGGCGCGGGAGTAGTCCTCCATCAAGCGCCGCACCATCCCGCCCTTCGGATGGAACACCGCCAACCCGGAGCCGATCTCGGGGGGGAACGAGAAGAGGTCGAGCTCCGGTCCGAGGCGGCGATGGTCGCGGCGCTCGGCTTCTTCGAGTTGATGGAGGTGCGCTTCGAGCGCGGCGGGTGACTCCCATGCCGTGCCGTAGATGCGCTGGAGCATCGGGCGGTGCTCGTCCCCGCGCCAGTAGGCGCCCGCCACCTTCGTGAGCTTGAACGCGCCGAGCCGCTTGGTGGACGGCACGTGCGGGCCCCGGCACAGGTCGACGAAGTCGCCGGCGCCGTTGCCACGCGGGTTCCGGTAGACCGAGATGACCGGGCCCTCACCGATCTCCGAGGTGTCGCCGGGGTTCACGCGCTCGATGATCTCGACCTTGTACGGCTGGTCTGCGAACAGGCGTAGGCCCTCGTCGCGGTCCACTTCGTCGCGCACGAACGGCTCGTCGGCGGCCACGATCTCGCGCATGCGTGCCTCGATGCGCTCGAGATCCTCGTCGGTGAAGTGCCGGCCTTCCGGCAGCTCGAAGTCGTAATAGAAGCCGTCGGCGATCGCAGGCCCGATCGCATAGCGCGCGCCCGGGAAGAGGTCGGTCACGGCCTGGGCCATCACGTGCGCGGTGGAGTGCCTCAGCACCTCGCGCCCTTCGGGAGTGGCCGGGGTGACGATCGTGACGGCGGCGTCGTGCTCGATCGGCCGATCGAGATCGATCCAGGTGCCGTCGGCCTTGGCCGCGATCGCGTCCTTGGCCAGCCGTTTGCCGATGGATGCCGCGACCTCGGCCGCGGTGACACCGTTGGGGTACTCGCGGCTCGAGCCGTCGGGCAGTGTGATCTTGACCGCGGCGGCTGGGCTCATCTCCCTGGCGACGATATCAGCAGCCCTTTTTCGGCTTCGGATGATTGCGTCGACGCGACAATGCATGTGTGCCGCCCGAGGAAGTCGCGCCCAACCTCCTGTCCTGGGCGTCGGAGCTCGACGAGCAGACGCTCGCGCAGGCGCGGCGCACCGCCCGCCTCCCCGTCATCGACGGCCATGTGGCGCTGACGCCCGACGCGCACCTGGGCATCGGCGCGACGGTCGGCTCGGTGATCCCGACGCGGGACACCATCATCCCCGCCGCCGTCGGCGTAGACATCGGCTGCGGGATGGTCGCGGTCGAGACCGATCTCGTCGCCTCCGACCTTCCGCCCGATCTCGATTCGCTCGTACCGAAGATCGAGCGCGCCGTTCCCGCCGGTGTGGGGAAGGCACACACCAGACACACGGATGTTGGTCGGGCATGGTTGCGCGACCATCCGCCGCCAAGGGACTTCAACCCGAAGCAGGTGGAGCGCACGGTGAGCCAATTCGGCACGCTCGGGGCGGGCAATCACTTCGCCGCCGTCGCAATCGACGAGCGCGACCGCGTGTGGACCGTCGTCCATTCGGGAAGCCGCGGGATCGGCAACGAGCTCGCCAAGGGCCACATCGACCGCGCGCGCAAGGTCGCTGAGCGCGGCGGACTCCAGCTCGAGGACCGCGACCTCGCGTACTTCTCCGAGGGCACCCCAGAGTTCGCCGAGTACGTCGACGACATGCTCTGGGCACAGGACTATGCGCTTGCCAACCGCGAGCAGATGATGGACGTGCTCCTCGCCGAGCTCTTCACCTTCGTCGGCCACGGGGCCGAGGTGCAGCGCATCAACTGTCACCACAACTACTCGGTGCGGGAGCGTCACGACGGTCGCGAGCTCTGGATCACTCGCAAGGGCGCGATCCGAGCGCGCAAGGGCGACCGCGGCGTGATCCCGGGGTCGATGGGCAACGACATCCTCATCGTCCGCGGGCTGGGCAACCCGGCGAGCTACCAATCGAGCGCCCACGGAGCCGGGCGGCGGCACAGCCGCCGTCAGGCGAAGAAACGCTTCACGGTGGACGAG
>JALZAA010000017.1 GCA_030948625.1 Actinomycetota bacterium | reverse complement strand
TCGTCGCCGACCAGCTCGACTGGATGCTCGACCACGGCGGCCTCGAATGGTGCGCGTCGCGTTGCGACCGCTCCGCCGAGATCGTGTACGGCTGGGCCGAGGCCCACGAGCACGCGACGCCGTTCGTTGCCAAGCCCGACGAGCGCAGCCGCGTCACCGCAACCATCGACTTCGACGAATCGGTCGACGCCGCCTGGCTCGCGGCGCAGCTGCGCGCGAACGGCATCGTCGACACCGAGTCGTACCGCAAGCTCGGCCGGAACCAGCTCCGCATCGCGATGTTCCCCGCCATCGAGCCCGACGACCTCGCCGTCCTCACCCGCGCCATCGATTACCTCATCGAGCGCGCATCTTGAGCACACCGCCACTCCCCAACGGGCTGGTGGCGATCGTCAAGCGTGACTGTCCGACGTGCCGGCTCGTCGCGCCCGTGCTCGCCGATCTCGCCGACGGCGATGTTCAGCTCACCGTGTACTCGCAGGACGATCCAACGTTTCCGGACGAGGTGAAAGTCGTCGACGACACCGACTTGGAGCTGTCGTTCGCGCTGGAGCTCGAGACGGTCCCGACGCTGTTCCGGGTCGACGACGGCGAGATCGTCGGCCGCAGCGAGGGCTGGCTGCGGTCCGAGTGGGAGGCGCTCACCGGGAGGGCGCCGCTGGGATCCGCGCTGCCCGAGTATCGCCCGGGCTGCGGGTCACGCACGCTCGACCCCGACATCGCCGCCGCGCGCGACGACGCGGCCGGCGTTACCCGCCTCCGGTCACGCCGCATCGAGCTCGGCGAGCAGGAGGACGACGTCGAAGCCGCGTTCGAACGGGGCTGGAGCGACGGCCTGCCCGTCGTGCCGCCCACACCGGAGCGGGTCGCGCGCATGTTGACGGGCACCGAACGCGACGCCGGAGAGGTTGTCGCCGTGGTGCCACCAGACCTCGTCGAGTGCACGGTCGAGAAGGTCGCGACCAACTCGGTGATGGCCGGGTGCAAACCCGCGTATCTCCCGGTCGTGCTGGCCGCGGTGGAAGCGGCGTGCACCGACGAGTTCAACATGCACGGGCTGCTCGCGACGACGTACTTCTCGGGCCCTGTGGTGATCGTGAACGGGCCGGTTACCAAAGCAATCGGCATGAACTCGGGCATCAACGCGCTCGGCCAGGGCAACCGGGCGAACGCCACCATCGGTCGCGCCCTGCAGCTCGTCGTCCGCAACGTCGGCGGCGGCCGGCCGGGCGAGATCGACCGGGCGACGCTCGGCAATCCGGGCAAGTACACGTTCTGCTTCGCAGAGGACGAGGCAGGCTCACCGTGGGAGCCCTTGCATGTCGAGCGCGGCCTGTCGTCGAGCGCGTCGGCCGTCACGCTGTTCGCCGGAGACGGCGTCCGCGGGATCGTCGACCAGCTCAGCCGCACGCCCGATTCGCTGGCGCGATCCCTCGCGGCGTGCCTGCGGGCCGTGCCGCATCCGAAGCTCGGTCTGGGCTTCGATGCGGTGCTCGTCGTCACCCCCGAGCATGCACGCGTATTCCGCGAGGCCGGTTGGTCGAAGGCTCGCGTGCGCGACGAGCTCCTCTCGCATCTCCAACTCGAAGGCGATGCGGTCGTGCGCGGCGCGGGCGGCATCACCGAAGGTCTGCCCGAGTTCCTGGCCGGCGCCACCGTGCCCAAGTTCCCCGACGACGGGCTGCTACTCGTCCACGCCGGCGGCGGCGCGGGCTTGTTCTCGGCCATCATTGGCGGCTGGATCAACGGGCCCGGCGGAAGCCAGCCCGTCACCCGGGAGGTGAGACCGTGAGCGCTCCTCGTGTGCTGCTCGATCCCACGGGCGAGCGGTCGGCGCCCACCCGTCAGGCCGCGCCACGCCCGGCGTCGCTCGACGGGCGCACCGTCGCCCTGCTCGACATCTCCAAGCCGCGCGGCGACGTGTTCCTCGACCGACTCGAGGAGCAACTCACCGCCCGCGGTGTCAGCGTGCGGCGTTTCGCCAAGCCGACGTTCTCCAAGCCCGCTCCGATCGATCTGCGCCACGAGATCGGTACCCAATGCGACGTCGTGATCGAGGCGCTGGCCGATTGAGGCTCGTGCACGTCGTGCAGTGTGCACGACATCGTGAATCTCGAGAGCGGCGGCGTTCCTGGCGTGATGGTCGCGTCGACGGAGTTCGTCGACGCCGCGTCGGCGCAGGCGACCGCGCTCGGCGCCGACCCAGCGCGCGTGTTCGTGGCCCATCCCATCCAGGACCGGACCGACGACGAGATGCGCGCCCTTGCGGATCGCGCGCTGGACGACATCCTGCGTAGGCTCCTCGCCGACCGCTGACTCCCGGGGGAGCTGCCGACGATGCTGTTGTTGCACGAGATCCATCAGGTCGCGGGCGCGCGCGAGGAGGAGTTCGAGGCGACGTACCGCGACGCGTGGATGCCGAAGCTGGCCGAGGGCGACGACGCCCGCCTGCTCTACTTCCTTCACCACACGCACGGCACCGGCCGGGCCTACAACGTCGTGACGCTCACCGCCGTCCGCGACGGCGCCGCCTGGGAACGGCTCGCGTCGCGCCTCCACGACGGTGACCTGCAGCCGTGGGCGCGCGATGTCGACAAGCTGCGTCACGGCGTGATCGCGAAGATGCTCGTTCCCGTGCCGTGGTCACCGCTCCTGGAGGTCGACCTCGGGTCCGTGCCAACCAGCGGGCATCACGAGCTCACACTGTTCATGGAGGACACGGCGTGGCCGCACGAGGGGATGCTCGACGAGTACCTCGAGGCAGCCCGCACGAACTACGCGCCGGCGCTAGCTGCGGGCCGTCAAACCGGACGATCCCTGCTGGAGCTCCAAGCCGTCCTGCGCCCGGCGTGGGGCACCGGGCGGTGGCGCGAGGTCGTGTTGTGGCAGAAGGTCGTCGAGCCGAAGGGCATCACGCCGCTCGTCTCGACCGAGGTGCCGGCGGAGTACCGGGCGCCGGGCACATGGATGCACGACGCGCTCGAGGTCCGCGACGACTGGGAGAGCAAGCTACTGCGCACGACCGCTTGGTCACCTTTCTACTGATCGCGGCCTGACGCGCCGAGGCCCGCGCCGTGCGCGGGCCTCGGGACGCTCGACGATCGGACGAACTGCTACTCCTGCACCGCCGTATTCGCGAGCTGCTTCCGCGACGCGGCGTCGGGCGCGGCGTTGATGTCGCCGATCTTCCCGCCGAGGTCGGGATTCTCCGCGCTGAACAGGCCCCACGAGCTCTGCCAGCCGTCGGTCACCCACGCGTGCATCATCCAGAGATTGGGGAGCGCGGTCTTCTTGCCGCCGCGCGCCGTGCAGTCGGCCTCGCTCGTGCTCTCGGCGCCGACCACGACGCCGCCCTTCATGCAGAGCCCGCCGTTGCTGTCGTGCTTGTGCCACGGGTCGTTGGGCCCCGCGAACCCCTCGGGCGGCGTGTTGGGGTCGCCGAGGATCGAGTAGCTCAGGCCGACGATCTTCGAGTCGGGGTTGGTGCCGTCGTACAGCAGCATCGACGGCTTGGCCGGGTCGAAACCGCCGATCATGTTGCTCACCTTGATGTAGTGCGCACCGATGCACGGCACATATGCGGTCACCATGTGGTAACCGGCCGCCTCGGCTTCCGTCACCGTCGGGAACTGCACCGTGACGTCGTGCGCGATCCCGAGCTGCTGCCCGAGCTGGTCGCGCGTCGCACGATCGACACCGGACTGCCATTCCACGGGTCCGCGGTGTCCGTGACCGCCCGCGCTCGAGATCTGGCCGGCGGAGGCGGGCGGGCCCGACTGCTCGCACGGCGTGTTGCCGACGGGCGCGTTGCTCACGATGGCACCGCCGTGGGAATGCCCGGCTGCGGCAGAGCCAGCGCTGGTGCTGTGGCTGTGACCGTTCGCCGCAGCCGCGTCACCGTGTTGGTGGTCGGACGCGAACGCGGGCGCCACCGCCAGCGACGAGACCACCGCGACGGCCAATACGCCGAACCCGACGCTCGGCGCCGCGAAGGACGGACGCAACCGCTGCGCCGCGAGTGCCGGGCGTACGAGGACTGCGAGCGAGAGGGCGACGATGCCGGCTTCGAAACCGGACGACAGCGCGTCGGCAAGCGCCACCGGCTCCGGCGTCCACGCCTCGGGGCCGACCGGGACGCCCCAAATGCGCGACATCGCCCACACGCCGATGATCCCGGCGTTCAACACGACACCGGCCGTCAGCAACCGCCGAGAGGGCCGCAGGATCACACCAACCGCCCACGCCAGCTGGAGCCAGGCGATCACGGCGAAGAACCCGCCGTGCAGCCACGAGAGGTTGTAATGCTCTCCGCTGACGGAGAAGTGGATAACTCCGGCCCCGATCGACAGTGCCGCCAGCAGCCAGCGCAGATACCGGCCGACGGTGCGCTCGTTCGTGGTCATGGGACCGCCCCCAATTCAGGTCAGGGCCCAGGTGGCCCCAAAAAATTCACACCACGTGCAAGTAATCCAGGGGAAGTTTGCGACGGACGTCACTTTCCGTCAAGTCACGTCACAGCTTTGCCCCGAAATTCGGTTGGGAATACTTCGTCAGGCTAACTACTTTGTACAGGTACATGCCTCCGACACGAATGACTACACCGGCGAGGCGAGCCGAGGTTCCCGCGCCCGGGCTGCCCGTCCGGCTCCGGCTGGCGATCACCCGCCTGGCCCGCCGGCTCCGCCAGCAGGGCGAGACCGCGGCGTCGCCGACGCAACTTGCGGTGCTGGCCACCGTCGAGCGGGACGGGCCCCTGACCCTGGGCGAGCTCGCCGCGGTCGAGCGCGTGCAGCCCCCCACGATCACCGCCGCCGTCGGCCGGCTCGAAGATCGCGGGCTCGTGCGACGCTCCATCGACCCGGTCGACCGGCGTGTTGCCCGGGTCGAGGTCACGGCGCAGGGGCGCCTGCTCCTCGACGAGAGCCGCTCTCGCAAGACCGCCTACCTCGAACGGCGACTCGAGGCGCTCGACGCCGACGAGAGAGACACGCTCGAACGGGCCGCGGTGATCCTCGAGCGAATTCTCGAGCATGACGCCGACGAGGACGCGACGGGGGGCGGGCCATGACGCGTCTTCTGCGGGCCACCCGATACACGTTCCGGTCCATGAGCGTGCGGAACTACCGCCTCTACTTCGTCGGCCAGTTGATCTCGACGAGCGGCACCTGGATGCAGTCCATCGCCCAGGCGTGGCTCGTGTTCCAGCTCACGGGCAGCGGCGTCGCGCTCGGTGTGACGACCGCGCTGCAGTTCACGCCCATGCTGCTAGCGGGCGCTTGGGGCGGCGTCCTTGCGGACCGCGTCGAGAAGCGCCGGCTGCTGATCGGGACGCAAGCGGCATCCGGCTTGCTCGCGCTCGTGCTGGGCGCCGTGACCGCGTTCGGCGTGGTCGAGCTCTGGATGATCTATGTGCTCGCGCTGGCGCTCGGCGCCGTCAACGCGATCGACAACCCGGCGCGGCGCGCGTTCGTGGCCGAGATGGTCGGGACCGAGCACCTCAGCAACGCGGTGAGCTTGAGCAGCGCGATGTTCACGTCTGCTCGCGTGGTCGGCCCGGCGGTCGCGGGTCTGGTGATCGCGACCGCCGGCGTGTCGTGGTGCTTCTTCGCCAATGGGCTGTCGTACGTCGCGGCGGTGGCGGCGTTCGCGCTGATGCGCCGGGACGAGTTCTTCGCCGTCAGCCCGGTGCCGAAGCGAAAGGGCCAGCTGCGCGAGGGCCTGCGGTACGCGTGGTCGATTCCCGCGATCCGGCTGCCGCTCGTGCTCACCGCCGTGATCGGCACGCTGGCGTGGAACTTCCAGGTCGTGCTGCCCCTGCTCGCGAAGGACACGTTCGGCGGCGACGCCGGGACCTTCGGAACCATGTACGCCCTCATGAGCGTGGGCTCGGTCGTCGGCGCGCTCGTGACCGCGCATCAGGCGCGGGCGACACAGCGCTTCCTCCTCGGTGCCGCGCTCGCGTTGGGCGTGGTGCTCGTCCTGGCTGCGATCGCCCCCACCCTGGCGATCGAGATGCTCGTCCTCGTGCTCGTCGGTGGCGCGGGGATCGGGTTCACCGCCATGGCGAACGGTGTCCTGCAGACCGAGACCGCGCCGGAGATGCGGGGACGCGTCATGGCGCTGTTCTCGGTGGCATTCCTCGGCAGCACGCCGATCGGCGGCCCGATCGTCGGATGGGTGTCGGAGCAGCTCGGGCCGCGAGCCGGCTTCTGGCTCGGTGGCATCGCCACCTTGGCCGTCACCACTGCCGCGATCTTCGCGGTCCGCCGTCACCGCGCGGAGTCGTCGACGACTCAGGAGATCGGCGAGGTCGCCGTCGAAGCTGCCTGAGCTTCGGGGTCAGGGCAGGAGCAGGCGCCGGAGCCGGGCGCCGGCGATGCGAACCCCGAACACCCCCATCGCCGCCAGGTACGCGGCGTGGAACAGCAGCGTCCAGTCCATCTGTCCCAAGGTCAGTCCCCGCTCGAGGGCGACGCCCTGGTACAGCGGCGTCGCCTGGACGAGCCATTGCAGCCCGGTCGGGTACCGCGACAGCGGGAAGAACGTGCCCGAGAACAGGAACAGCGAGATGATCGCGAGGTTGACGTAGTCGAAGTCGACGAAAGAGCGCATCCACGTCGTCGCGGCCATGCCGGCACCCGCGAATCCGAAGCCGATGAGCATGGCTGCCGGTAGCCCCAGCACCGCCCACGAGGACTCCACCAGCCCGAGCAATGCCATGGTGACGAGAAACGCGGCGGCGTAGATGGAGCCGCGTAGCAGCGCCCAGGTCAGCTCGCCGACGGCGACGTCCGTCGTGCGCAGCGGCGTGGCGAGCATGGCGTCGAAGCTGCGCGCGTACTTGAACTTGAAGAAGAAGTTGAAGGTCGTGTCGAACACGGCGCCGTTCATCGCCGCCGCCGCCAGCAGGCCGGGCGCGACGAACGACTCGTAGTCGACCGTCTGGCCCCCGGTCTGCACACTGCCAACGAGGTGACCGACGCCGACGCCGATCGAGAGCAGGTACAGCAGGGGCTCCGCGAAGCCGGTCAGGAAGATGATCCACTGGCGCCGGTACGCGAGCACGTCCCGCTCGACGACGTGCCAGAAGAGCGCGCTCACTGCGCCAGCTTCCTGGTGAACGTGCGCGCACCCCAGAGCCATCCGGCGGCCACGCACGCGGCGAGGACAGCGATGTGGGCGAGAGCGGCCCAAGGGTCGATCGACCCCGTCGTCGCGCCGCGGCACAGCTCGACGCCGTGCCAGAGCGGTGAGATGACCGACAGGACACGGAGGCCGCCCGGCAGCTGCGAGACGGGGAAGAACGTCCCCGAGAACAGGAACAGCGGCATGACGCCGAGGCGCATGATCAGCGGGAAGCGCGCATCGCTCTCCTGGCCGGCGGAGAAGGCCGTGATGGGCGCGGCGAAAGCGGCCGCGCACAGCGCCGCGGCCGGCACGGCGGCGACACCCCACAGCGAGGGCACGGCGCCGAGGACCGCCGCGACGGCGAGGAAGATCGACGCGCCCACGGCTGCGCGTGCGGCCGTCCATGCGATGATCCCGGAGTAGACGTCGACCGGGCGCACCGGCGTTGCCACCATCGCGTGGAACGTCCGCACCCACTTCGTGCCGGCCATGATCGGCCAGAGCGACTCGGCCGCTGCGCCCAGCATGGCGCCTGCGGCCATGAGCCCCGGCGCCACGAACGCGTCGTACGGAAGGCCGGCCACGTTGCCGCTGCGTTCGTCGACGAGCCCGCCCAACCCGAATCCGATCGCGGCAAGGAACATCACCGGGTTGAGCACATAGAACGTGGCCGAGCCGCGCCAGAACCGGCGGAAGATCGCGGCCTGGTGCTCCACCACCCGGACAGGGAGGGGGGTCGCCATCACTCCTCCAGCGTGCGGACGGTCAAGGTGAGGAAGACGTCCTCGAGGGTGCTGCGGCGGACGAGCACCGAATCGGGCTTCACGCCGTCGAGGGTGAGACGCTCGGCAACGGCCTCGCCGTCGGCCGTGTACACGAGGATGCGATCGGCGAGCGGCTCGTACTGCTCCCCGATCGATGCCACCCGAGGCAGTGCCTCCTGCCGGTCCTCGTCGGCGTGAAACCGCAGCTCGACGACTTCGCGTGTCGAATGCCGGTCGATGAGCTCGCGCGGGGACCCCTCGGCGACGATGTGGCCGTCGTCCATGATCACGAGGCGGTCGCACAGCTGCTCGGCCTCGTCCATGTAGTGCGTGGTCAGCACGAGCGTCACCCCTTGCCGCTTCAGCCGGTACAGGCGCTCCCACACGAGATGGCGCGCCTGCGGATCGAGCCCGGTGGTCGGTTCGTCAAGCAACATGAGCTCGGGCCGGTTGATGAGCGCCCGGGCGACCGTGAGCCGCCGGCGCATGCCTCCGGACAGCAGGTCCACGCGGTCGTTCCGTCGATCGCTGAGCTGCACGAACTCGAGGAGCTCGTCGGCGCGCTCGCGGATGAGCGGACGTGGGAGGTCGAAGTAGCGGCCGTAGATCAGGACGTTGTCGCGCACCGTGAGCTCGAGGTCGAGCGTGTCCTCCTGTGGAACGACGCCTAGTCGAGAGCGGATGCGCGTGCCATCGTTCTCAGGGTCCATGCCGAGCACTCGGAGGTCGCCGTCCGAGACCGGTGACACGCACCCGATCATGCGCATCGTCGAGGTCTTGCCGGCGCCGTTGGGCCCGAGGAAGCCGAACGCCTCACCGCGCTCGACGCGGAAGTCGACCGAGTCGACCGCGACGAACTCGCCGAAGCGCTTCGTGAGGCGACGTCCCTCGATCAGAGCAGGCACGTCGTGCGACGCTACCGGCGCGCGGGAGCGCGTGTTTCCGGTTTACGGCGTCAGCGGCGCTCGACCCGGGTGACGCCGCGGCGCTCGCGCCACGTCTGGATCACCAAGTGGTCGGGCGGGTCCCCGCCGAGCGTCGTCAGGACGATCTCGTCGACGTCGCCACGGAAGAGATGGAACGGCTGCGGAGGCTCCTCGCCCTTTTCCTCCCGCTCCCGACCGATGAAGCGGTCGAACGTCGACCGATCGGTGATCTCGACGGCACGGCCGGAGATCTTGGCGTCGCCGTCCGCCATCTCGGGATCGACGGTGGCGCTGTGCAACGCAAAGCGTGGATCGCGCAGCAGGTCCCGGGCCTTGCGCGAGTCCGGCATCATGCCGAGCCACAGCTCGCCATCGCGGAACGATGCTTCGATGCCGCTGATGCGGGGTGAACCGTCGCCGCGCAGAGTGGCGAGCGTCTTGTGCTTGTGGGCGTCGAAGCGCTGCCGAACTGCGTCGGCAAGGTCGGGAGCCGCCGTCGTGATCTCGTCCCATGTCGCCATTCGGCGATCCTGTCACGGCCCGTCCGCACCCGGACGTTAGGGTTCCGCCGGTGGTAGTCGTCAGGCGGACGTCGGCGAACCGTCTCGTCGCCGCCGGCCTCGTCGCCGTGATCATCGGCTCGGTATCGGTGCTGCTGATCGCCGAACCGGACCTCGGTCCCTACCCCATTTTCGCCGCGCTGGTGGGGTCGTTCGTCGCCTTCGCGCTGCTCGTCGGGCTCGCGCCCGTCCGGCGAACGCTCAGCATCGGGATGGTGCTCGTGGCGAGCGGCGCGCTCCTGCTGGGATCGGCGGTCGCGCCGACCCGCTCGAGCGACGACCTGTGGGCGTACGCGATGTACGGGCGGGCAGTCGTCGAACACCGCGCCAACCCGTACGTGCATCCCCCGTCGGACTTCCCCGGCGATCCCCTGCTCGAGCACGTGAACCCGTACTGGCGCGGCACGACCGCCCGGTACGGGCCCCTGTTCATCGGCATCACCGCGGGAGTCGCCGTATTCACCGGCGACCATCCGCTGCCGACCCGGCTCGCGTACCAGCTGCTCGCCGCTCTGGCCATGTTCATCGCCCTCGTGCTGATCGCCCGCCGCACGCGGAGCGCGGCCGCGGTGGCCGTGGTCGGTCTCAACCCCGTGACCGCATATGTCGTCGTGAACGCCGGCCACAACGACGCGTTCATCGGGCTGGCCGTGCTCGGCGGAGTGCTGCTCGCGACTCGTAACCGACATCTGCCTGCAACGCTGGCATTCACCGCCGCTGCCCTGATCAAAGCGACGGCGGGCCTTGCGCTCGTCGCTTACCTCGCGTGGCTCGCGTACCGGCGGCCGCGAGAGGCGCTCCGCGCTGCCGGCGTCGCCGTCGGCATCACGGTGCTCACGCTCCTCGTCGTCGGCTTCGGGAACGTGATCAGCCCGTTGCTCGGCGCGCGCGAAACCATCCTGCCGCACTCGCCGTGGACGCTCCTCGCTCCCGGCGGCATCAGAAGGGCGTTCGGGTACGGCTACGAGGAGCTCGGCTCGTTCGGCCACCTCTCGACGATCGGCATCGTGACCGGGATCGTCATCGGAGCCGTCTTCGTCGTGTGTCGCCTCCGCGACACGACGCCCTTGTACGTCGTTGCGGGCGCGCTGCTCGCGTTGCTGTTCGTCTCGGTGTACACGCCGCCATGGTTCGCGGCATGGGTGCTGCCGGTGATCGCGCTCGCGTGGCGGTGGCGCGTGAGCGTCTGGGCGTTCGTCTTCTTCGCGCTCGTCACAGTGGACGACCGGTTCAGCCACGCCCTGTTTCCGCAGATCTACGCCAACGAGCGCAACTTCCAGGTGCTGCTCGGCAACTCCGTCAAGACGCTGACGATGCTCGCCGCGGTCGGCTCGGTCGTCGTGCTCCTCTTCTCGGCCCGGCAGGAGATCACGACGGATCTGGGATCCGAGTCCGAGGCGGACTACGTGCGGCCGTCGAGATAGCGCATGGCGCCCACGACATTCCCCTCGGTGTCGCGGAACTGGATCAGCGTGCCGACCGTGGGAATCTCGATCTCGTCGTACGTGATGGTCCCGCCGCAGTGCACGACGGCGTCCTTGATCGCGGCCAGGTCGTCGACCGCGACGGTGCATTCGTACGCCCGCGTCCCGGTCCCTTCGAGCGGCTCGCTGCGCTCATGGAGCGCACCTTCGATGCCGGGCGCGTCGTCGGACCCGGTATGGATGCGAAAGAAACCCGGCGGTCCCCACGCCTCGAAGCGCCACCCGAACACCCCGGAGTAGAAGCGCCGGGCCCGGTCGACGTCGTCGGCGTGGATCGCGAAGTGGACCACGTTGTTCGGCATGCGGGAAGCGTACGGGTCGGGCGTGACGATCGCAGGGCCGGGCCGACCCTGCGGCAGCCCTAGGCCCTCGCGGGCGCGCGCGCCGGCTTCGTGAACGGGTACGCCAGGTGCTTCAGGTACCCCACCTGCGGCACGGGGTCGTGGATGCCGAAGCCGACGGGCCGCTTCTCCTTCGGGAGGTACGCGGTCCCGAACACCTTGTCGATGAGCGGGAGCCCGAAGTTCTTGTCGCGCGCCTCGTCGTCGATCGCATGGTGCCAGTGGTGCCACTCGGGGGTGTTGATCACCCATCGGAGCACCGGGAAGCGCAGCCGGACGTTGGCGTGCTGAAAGATTGCGAGCAGCGTGACGAACACGGTGACGCCGGCGAACACGCCGGGCTCGTAGGCGAGCATCACGAGCGGCAGCACGGTGAACGCCTGTGTGAACGCGGAGTCGAGCGGATGCAGGCGGCCGGCGGCCACCCAGTCCATCAGCTCGATGCTGTGGTGGACGGAGTGGAATCGCCACAGGAAGGGCACCCGGTGCGTGAGCCGATGACCCCAGTAGTTGCCGACCAGCGCGATCGCGGCCGCCAACGGGATCGCAACGGCCATCGGAAGCGAGCTTGCGAGGCCGAACGACCGGATCCACAGGAACGGGATCGACGCCACCACGACCAGCACGATCGCGCCCGCCGTGACGAACAGGTTGTTCACGAGAAGATGCGTCAGGTCGGTGAGCAAGCCGCGGCGGAACACCCGCTGCGGCCGGAGCACGAACAGCTTCTCCAGCGGCACGAAGAGAAGGAACAACACTGCGATCCCGACGGCTGCGTTCCCGCGCACGACGAGCGCGAGGACGAGCGCGGCAAGGAATGTCAGCCCGGTGACGACCCCGACGGTGGTCGGGCGGTCGGAGTCAGCTGCGTCGTTCACGGGCGCCTCCGGGGTTCGAGTCGCTCCTATCTAACCCCGGCAGTGTGAGCGGCACGCGTCGCGGATGCGAGGCCTTCGCGAAGCACGGCTGCAGCGTGGTCACGTGGCGCGGAGCGCCGGCAGCAGATCCGTCGCCGCCCAGGAGATGAACTCCTCCTGCGAGTCGGCGCCGACCTGTACGAGCGCGACGTGCGTAAACCCTCCGCCACCCTGGTAGTCGCGGAACGCCGCGACGTGGCGTTCCACGTCGGGGCCGCACGGCATCTGCCTGGTGACGTCCTCCTCCCGCACCGTCTTGGAGGCCTCCTCGAAGGACGCGGGCAGCGGGAGCTCGGCGTTGACCTTCCAGCCACCCGTGAACCAGCGGAACTGGTCCACGACACGCTTGACGGCGGCCTGCTCGTCGGTGTCGTACGCCATCGCAATCTGACCGATGCGCGGCTTTCCGGACCCACCCGCCGCGTCGAACATCTCACCGAGCTCGGGCTTGGGCTGCGTCGCGATCATCGCATCGGCATGGCGCCCGGCAAGGCGGCACGCGCTCGGGCCCGAGACCGCGATCCCGATGGGCGGCGCCGTCTCCGGAGGATCCCAGACCTTCGCCGACTCGACGTCGAAGTATTCGCCCCGATAGGTCACCGAGTCGCCGGTCCACAGCTCGCGAATGATCTCCACCGCCTCTTCGAGCATCCCGTGACGCAACGCGGCCACCGGCCACTCGCCGCCGACGATGTGCTCGTTCAGGTTCTCCCCCGCGCCGAGACCGAGCGTGAAGCGCCCGTCGGAGAGCAGCTGCATCGTCGCCGCCTTCTGCGCGACGACAGCGGGGTGATAGCGGCGGATCGGGCAGGTGACGTACGTCATCAGCGGAATGCGGTCCGTTGCCTGCGCCGCCGCGCCGAGCACGCTCCACGCGTACGGCGAGTGCCCCTGCGAGTCGAGCCACGGGAAGTAGTGGTCGCTGATGACGGCGAAGTCGAAGCCGGCTTCCTCGGCCAGCGCGACGTCGCGCACCAACTGCTTCGGGCCTGCCTGCTCGGACATCATCGTGTAGCCGATCTGCGTCACGACTTACCTCCCGATTCCTCGAGCGCCCGCGTGATGACCGTGACGTCCTGATCGCCGAGCCCGTCGTTGACCGCACGTTCCCATTCGCGCGCGAGGGACGCGAAGGACGCGAACCGGTCGGTGTCGAGCGGCTCGAGCGCGAGGTGGACGTCCTTGAGCGCGAGCGCCAATGCGAACTGCGGCGAGTACTCGTCCTTCGCGATTCGTTGCAGCTTCGCGGCCTCCCATGGCGACACGAGCGGGCCGCCGCCGAGCGCGTCGACGACCGTTTCGGTCTCGAGCCCAAGTTGGCGCGCGAGCGCTATCGAGGTGGCGAGACCCTCCGCCGTGAACGCGAGCAAGGTGTTGTTCACCAACTTGAGTCGGGAGCCGGCTCCGAGCGACCCGACCCAGATCGTTCGCTGGCCGAGCGCGTCGAAGAGCGGCGCGACGCGCGAGCGAGCGTCTTCGGGCCCGGACGCGAAGATTGTCAGCTGGCCTTGCTCGGCCGGCTCCTTGCTGCCCGAAACGGGCGCGTCGAGCAGGGTCACATCATGACGCTGGCTCTCGACCAAGTCCGCGACCCGCTGGGTTCCGGCGACGCCGATCGTGCTCATCTGGGCCCAGATCGAGCCCGGAGCCAACGCGCCGAGCACACCCTGGTCGGTCGCGAGCGACATGACGGCATCGGCGTTCGTCACCATCGTGACCACGATCCCGGCGCGCGCCGTGGCGTCGGCGGCGGTATCTGCAACATCGGCACCGAGGTCTGCAAGGTCTTTCGTTGCGTCGGGCTCGCGATTCCACACGACTGTCGGGAGTCCGGCGCGAAGCGCGCTCGTCGCCATCGCGTGACCCATCGTCCCGGTGCCGACAAATGCCACGGTCTCCTGCGGTGTCATCTTGATCCCCTCGCCGAGTGGTCCCCCTTCGTGGCGCGTGACTTGGACACTCACGCAGCTACGAGAAATAGTGACGCTTGTCCCGTCGTTCGTATTCCTTGACCATTCCCACCAGGAAGGAAGGCAACCATGGCGGAAGTTTCGACCGGTCACCAAGCAGTCGCCACGCTGGACCTCGGTGGGGATCTCACGGTACGCCGGCTCGGATTCGGAGCGATGCGGATCACCGGGCCCGGGATCTGGGGTGAGCCCGCAGACACCGGCGAGGCCATCGCGACGCTGCGGCGAGCTGTGGAGTTGGGCGTCAACTTCATCGACACCGCCGACTCGTATGGTCCGTTCGTGAGTGAGCGTCTCATCGCCGAGGCGCTGCACCCGTACCCGGAAGATCTGGTCGTCGGAACCAAGGGCGGGATGTCTCGGGCTGGTCCCGGGCGGTGGGATGCGGACGGCCGGCCACAGCATCTGCGCGCGGCGTGCGACGAGAGTCTGCAGCGGCTTCGACTCGACCAGATCGCGCTCTACCAGCTTCACCGTCCGGACCCGAAGGTGCCGTTCGAGGACTCGGTCGGGATGCTCGTGCAGCTCAAGGACGAGGGGAAGATCCGCCACATCGGCCTGAGCAACGTCACCGAGTCACAACTCGACCAGGCAATGCAGTTGACCGCGATCGCGTCGGTGCAGAACCGCTACAACCCGGTGGACCGCAGCTCCGAGGCGATGCTCGATCGGTGCGAGACCGAGTCGATCGCGTTCATCCCGTGGGCACCGGTCGACTCCGGGAGCATCGGCCAAGACGCGGCCGTCGGGCGGGTGGCCAAGGCGCACGACGCGACGCCGCACCAGATCGCGCTGGCATGGCTGCTCGCTCGCTCGCCGGCCATGCTCCCCATCCCCGGCACAGGATCGGTCGCGCACCTCGAGGAGAACATGGCCGCCGCGTCGCTGCAGCTGTCACCCGAGGAGATCGCGACGCTGAACGGCATGTAAACCAGGCGACAGACGTTTGCCTGCCGCTTTACTGCCGCTCTTCGTCCGACGCGCCCGCGGCGGGCAGCGCCCGTAAGCCCAGCTTCTCGAGGTGGGCCACGAACAGCTCCTTGTCGTCGAACATCCAGTCGTGGTCGATCGGTCCGTACCCGGGTGGCCGCTCGGCGACCGTGAACGTCCCATGCAGGCGCTTGGCGAACTCCATGCCGTCGCGCCGGTTGAGGATCGTGTCCTGCTCCGCCCACATCACGTGGCACGGAATGCCGGCCATGGCGCAGATCTCCATCTCTTCACTCCGGTCGCTCGTGAACGCCCACAGCGCCGACGCTGCGAGCTGGACCGGATGGGTCACCCAGGAGCGGAAGAACGCCGACATCGCGGCCGGCGTCGCGAGGCGCAGGTCCGCCAGCGGATCCGACAGCGCTTCGCGTGCCAAGCCGAACTCCCTGTGCACGCCGAGCGTGTCGCTGAACACGCACTCGACTATGCGTTCCGGTGACCGAGCCGCGAGCCCGAGTTCGAGACCGCCGCCGAAGGAGTGACCGAGCAGACTCACGCGCTCGGCGTCGAGATCGTCGAGTGTCAGCTCGAGGCAGTCCAGGGTGTGCTCGAAGGTCCACCGTTCGGGCAACGACTGGATATACGGAATGACGACGCGCACGCGGTCGGCGAGCAAGCGCGCCATCGGGAGGTAGGTGCTCGGCTGTATGGCGTAACCGTGAAGCAGGACGATCGTCGGTCCGTCGCCGACCGACTCCGAGCGAAGCGGCTGAGCTCGCGACACGGTCACAACGGCGGATTCTGACGCAGATCGACACAACGCGCTCGCGTGTACCGTGCTCACATGCCTGCTTCTCCACCGCTCCACGCCGCCGTGCTCCCGCGGGCGGACGTGCGCGCGTTGGCGGATTGGGCCGACGCCGTGGGTTCATGGCCGGTAGGAAGCCACGTCTGGGGTCAGTACGCAGAGCAGATCGGCGAGCGCGCAGCCGTATGCCGCACGGAGAATGTCTCCGCCTGTCACGAAGGCGTCGCCGCGCTCGTAGATGGTCCGCTTCGGGACATTGCGAGCCGGCGATTCGGTGAGGCCGCAGTCGCGTTCAAGGACAAGATCAACTACAAGCATCCGGGAGGCGCGGGCTTCCGGCCGCATCAGGATCGGCTGGCCTATCCCGGCGTCTCGAGCGTGCTCTCCATCCTCGTTGCGATCGACCAGTGCGCGATCGAGTCGGGATGCCTCTGGCTCGCAGAAGGTGTCGACGAGCTGCTGCCGACCGACGATCGAGGGGTGGTCCGCGGCGACGTCGTCGAGTCGCTGCACTGGACTGCTGCCGAGCTCGCCCCGGGCGACGCCGTCTTGCTCGACGGGCTCGCACCCCACTACAGCGAAGCCAATCGCGGTGATTCGCCGCGGCGCGTGCTCGTCGCGAGCTACGCCCCGGCAACGGAGGGCTATTCCCGCGATCACTACTACTCGGCCCGTGCCGATTCGATGCACCGCGCTTCCGCGGAGGACGGGCGCTTCCGGATCAGCACGCTGGCCGACTTCGAAGGCATCGAGGTCGCCGCGGAACCGCGTGCGGAAGACCGCTGCACGCATCCGGTAGCTGCGTAAGGAGTGCTGATGGACATCTCACTCGACGGTTGGGACATCGAGCGCTTCGACGATGCCGAGTGGGTGCCGTGGGGCTCGGGCGGGAATGCGCGCGCCAAGGTCCTCGGGGCCGCGGACGGATACACGGTGGCGCTCGTCGAAGCCGAACCGGGGTACCGCGGCGACCCGCACGTCCACGCCAACACGGAGTTCCTCTACCTGATCGACGGCACCCTTCGGAATCAGGGCACCGATATGGAGCGCGGCGACGGATACGCGGCCGCGCCGGGGTCCTCGCATGCGGACTTCGAGACCACGACCGGCGCCACGTACCTTTCGATCTTCAAGATCTGATCTCCGAGGCGATAGCTCATGTCACACATGGACCGAGTGCCCACCGTCGAGCTCCTTGTCGACGCGTTCGGCCGGGTCCGTGAGGTCGTCCACGACGTCGTCCGCGGCCTCACCCCGGAACAACTCGCGTTCCGAGTGGACGAGGACGCGAACTCGATCGCGTGGTTGGTATGGCACCTGACGCGGATTCAGGACGACCACATCGCCGACGTGGCACAGACGGAACAGGTCTGGACGTCAGCAGGCCTGATGGAACGGTTCGGGTTGCCCTTCGATGCGCGAGCGACGGGATACGGGCACAGCTCTGATGACGTCGCCGCAGTCAGGGTGGACTCGGCCGACCTGCTCATCAGCTACTACGACGCCGTGCACGATGAGACGATCCGGTTCGTGGAACGCCTCACCGACAGCGACCTTGACCGCATCGTCGACGAAGCGTGGGATCCGCCCGTGACGCTCGGCGTCCGGCTCGTGAGCGTGATCGACGACGATCTCCAGCACGGTGGACAAGCCGCGTTCGTCCGCGGCATCGTTCTGCGCACGCGGTAAAGGGGCCGAGCATGAGCCCGAGCGACCACGACGCGGCGGTCCGGCGGTCCTTCGAGCATCAAGTGGGCCTCTTCGCGGGTGAGGACTCACCGTTCGCCCGCCGTCCGGCGTCGCAGCTGGCGTGGGTCGAGCCCCTCGACACCGACATGATCGTCCTCGACGCGGCCTGCGGCGCAGCCCACGTCGCCGAGCAGCTCGCACCTCACGTTCGTCAGGTCGTCGGCGTTGATCTGACCGGGTCGCTGCTCGAGCTCGGCGCCGAACGCCTCCGCCGGACCGGCACGTCGAACGTCCTCCTCCAAGAGGGCAACGCCAACACGTTGCCCTTCGTGGATGCATCGTTCGACCTCGTCGTCTGCCGCGGCTCGCTCCATCACTTCCCTCACCCGGAGCGGCCGGTGGAAGAGATGGCACGCGTCTGCCGGCCGGGGGGTCGCGTGGTCGTGTCGGACATGGTCCCGCCGAGCGCCCAGGTGCGGGAGCGTTTCGACGAGGTCCATCGGGACCTCGACCCCTCCCACGCCGGGGTGCTGCTCGAGGACGAGCTGGCCGACCTCGTGCGTGTCACAGTCGGGTCGCTCACGTACGGCGAGACGACGGACCCGATCAGGCTGCCGATCGACGACATCTTCACCGAGGTCGCGGACCGGGAGGCGGTGCTGGCGGCACTGCAAGCGGAGCTCGACGGCGGGCGTGCCACAGGTTTCGAGCCCGCTTCCGATGGCGGTCACATCGTGGTGTCGTTCACGAGCACGGTCGTCCACGCGACGCGCAACCCGGATCGCTGACATCCACCACGCGTTCACACGATGCAGCGCGCCTCAACCACCGTGGTCGTGTTGATCGGGCCCGGGACGGGCACCATGTTGCCGCTGCTCGAGAGCGCAGCCAACGTGCGCGTGCTCACCATCGATGACGACGACGTGTCGCCCCTCGATCGCGCCGTCACCGCGACGACTGAAGCGGCTAGCGCACACGCCCCGTACCTCGTCCACGACGCCGATCCCCTCGCCGTCGTCGCCGACGCCTGGGCGCGCTACTTCGACGGGACGGGCCCCCGCGGCGAGCTCGAAGTCGCCGTCGCGGAGACACTCGCTCGGGCGCGGACAGGCGCGCTCGAGATGCCCGACTACTACGTCGTCCTCGATCCCGAACAACTCGACGCGACACGACGTCATTTCTGGCTCGGCCTGCTCCACCGCGACGCTCCCGCGCGCGTCGTGCCCGCCAACCCGGATCCGACGAGCGCACTCGCTGCGCTCGGGACACTGGCGCCCGGACCATGGTGGTCGCCGCTCGACGATCTCCTCCGCGGCATCGAGCACGAAGTGCCCGACCAGATCGGCACGCGATCACCGGACGAATGACTCGAGGCGATGGCCGGGCGATTCGAGCCGCCCGCCTCGCTATCCTCACCGCACGGCTTGCGAGCGCGCCGCCTCGACTCGGATGAAGGCACGAGCATGTCAACACCGCGCGTTGTGCTCGCGGACGACGACGTTCTCCTGAGAGAAGGGCTCGCGACCCTGCTCGAGCGGTCCGGCTTCGAGGTCGCGGGGCAAGCCGGCGACGGCGACCAGCTTCTCTCGGTGGCCCGAACGGTGCGACCCGATCTCGCCATCATCGACATCCGGATGCCGCCGACGCACACCACCGAAGGTCTGGACGCGGCCCGGGCGATCAGGGAGGAGCTTCCCGACATCGGCATCTTGGTGCTGTCGGCGTACGTCGAGGTGGAACACGCGACGGGCCTCCTGGGCGCGGGCGCACCGATGGGCTATGTCCTCAAGAGCCGGGTCACCGACGTGGACGAGTTCATGGAGACCGTGGACCGGATCATGAAGGGGGGCTCCGTGATCGACCCGAGCGTCGTGCAGGAGCTCGTCGGGAGCCGGCGCGCGAACGACCCGCTCGCGGCGTTGACCGAACGCGAGCGAGATGTGCTCGCGCTGATGGCAGAAGGGCGCTCCAATCTCGGGATCGCGAATCGCCTGTGGGTGACTGAGGGCACCGTCGAGAAGCACATCGGGAGCGTTCTCACCAAGCTCGACCTCTTCGCGGGAGAGGACGACCACCGGCGAGTCCTCGCGGTCCTGACCTATCTCGACTCGCGCTAGTCGCGATCCCTGCCCCGATCGGGTCAGGTCTCGCGGATCGGGATCCACACGACGAGATTGCTTTTGCCGCGAGCGTCACGAGTTCTCGAGTGCCTCCGAGAGGGCCGCCGCCGAGAGCGCGGATTTCGACACGAATCCCACGGCCGGGCTCGCGGCGATGAGATCGGCGAACTCGGCCTCGGCGTATGCCGATATCAAGACGACTCGCGCGTCACCCCCTGCTAGTCGCGATGCCAGGTCGAACCCACTCTCCTCGCCGAGATCGATGTCGACGAGGATGACGTCCGGCCGCAGCTCCAGAGCGAGCTCAGATGCCTCCGCGCTCGTCGAGGCGACACCGGCGACAGTGATGCCTTCTCGTTCCAGCAGATCCCGGGCGGCGTCGCGGAACTGGGCGTTGTCGTCAACGATGAGCGTGCGCAGCGCCATGGCCTCCGGTCCGGGGTCCCTCCATCCCGAGGATCGCAGCGCAGAGCCGCCGGCGCATTGCGGCTAGCCGGAATATCGGCCCACGCACCAGCACTGCGAGATCTCGGGCTCGGCACTCGAAGAGCGACGCCGCGTCACCGGCGTGGTCCACGGTCACGCGCGTCACCGATCGCGGTCAGATCGGCGACCACGATGCGAACGCCTACGTCGAGTGCCGAGGTCCGGCGGAGGTCACCGTGCCGCGCATCCCATGTTCCCGCCGCGAGGTCGGTACGAAGGCGTTCAATGGCGCGATCCGCGACTGCGGCTGGGAGTTGGTGCCACACCGACGTCGCGGACCGGATGGCGGGATGCAGGTAGGCCTCGGGGCGCGCCCACAACGCGGCCATGAACAAGTCCGAGCAGTCGGCGGGAACTTCCCACTCGACCGCGCGTGCCGAGGGAAGAGCGCCGAGTATCCACGCAATGCTCGGGAACGCGGCCACATGCGTGTCCGTGATCTCGGGGGCGTACTCGGCGATCACCCAATGCTGCTCCAGGTGCAACGGGTCCATGGTCAAGAGCACGATTCTTCGCCGCGCGACTCTCACGAGCTCATCCAGGCCATTCGCTACGTCGGTCCAGTGATGAATCGTGAACACGGCGAGAGCGGCGTCAACGCAGCCGTCGGAAAGGGGAAGCGCCTCGGCCATGCCCCGCACAGCGGGACCCGCCTCAGCTTGCCGTTGCCGGATCATCGTCACGGACGGCTCAACCGCCACAACAACGCAATCCCGAGGCTCGTACGAGCCGGTGCCGGCGCCCACGTTGACGATCGACTCCGCGGGACCGAGCGCTGCTCTCAGGGCGCGGGTCAATCGCGCATCGGGCCTTCGAAGTGGTGCGTAACAAGCCCCGATGGAGTCGTAGACCGCTTCGGGCGCCATCAGCCGGGGGTCGTCGATGCCGAGCGCCACGTCCGCGCTCCCTCGCGCAGCATCGCGGGGTAGACGATCAGGTGCCGGAACGGCCTGATGGCCGCCATGTACGCGTTCCCGAACACACCGTTCGGCTTCACGTAGACGGCCATGTGGGCGCGAAAGCCGCCCGCGTCGTCCGGGACCCAGCCGATGTGCATGACCCCGTGCATCGTCCGGTTGGCGATCTCCGCCGCCCACTCGTCGTCGAGCAGGTACAAGGAGGTGAAAGGGAGCGCGTCGAAGTCCGGGCCGGATGGGACGTCGCGCAGATCTGCTGGAAGGCGGTCGCGCAGCGTCGGCACCCTGGAGCCGATGCCGTCGTCGGGGCGGTCCCAACCGAGCAGCTCCCCGATCTTCCACCGGATGGCGAAGAGCGCGCGGACGGCGCGGGAGGAGCTCTGCGACGGATCGCGCGAGGCGATCATCTGGACCACACGAGGGAAGTCGTCGGGGCCACCGCTCGCCGGCAGTGCCCAGACGTCCTCGAGCCGGAAGTCGCGTGTGAGCTCGTGGATCCGCCACGGCCGCGAAGTGTGCGCCGAGCTCGGCAGTCTCATCATTGAACGGCTGTCCGCCTCGAGCTGCCGAGCGCACGAACGCCGGCCCATCCAAAGGCGATGTCTGCGCCGATCTCGAAGAGCGCGGTCGCCCACGACAGCACGGTGACGTTCGGCCCGACGTGGTTGCCGGTGAACGAGTCACTGAACGAGCTCCACTGCGGGAGGAGATGAGCGGCCGCGAATCCAATCGCGCTCGAGAAGCCGATCGCGATGGCCGCGAGCGGCGCCCAGGGGTGCCGTCGGAAGACAAGAACGAGCGCGATCACCGCCAGGAAAAACTGGATGCTGCCCGCCAGCGTCACCTGCGTCGTCACCACGTCCAGCCCGCGGCGCGCGTGATCGACGCCGTGCACTGCGACGGCGACCAGGAAGACGACAGCGGTCAGCCGCAGTTGCTGCTCGGGAGATCGTCTGTGGCGCCCGATTGATCCCGTCATGCCAGCTCCGCTCCCAATAACCGACCGGACACCGGTTACCGACTGGATGTCGGTGACCGATAGTCGGTCAGCTTGGTACGGTGGCGCGTGTCTGTCAAGCCGCTCAGGGCCCGCCAAGCGGAGGCAACGCGCAGCCTCCTCATCGAGGTGGCCCGGGAGAACTTCACCGAGCACGGCTACGCGGCGACGTCGGTCGACGACATCATCCAGCAGGCCGGAGTCGCGCGCGGTGCCCTGTATCACCACTTCTCGGGCAAGGAGGCGCTGTTCCGCGCCGTCTACTCGACGGTCGAGGGCGAGGTCGTCGCACGCGTCATGGAAGCCGCCGGCGCTCAGGCCTCACCGTGGGACGCGGTGCGCTCCGGCCTGTCGACCTTCCTCGACGCCTGCCTCGAACCCGCGTTCCGCCGCATCGTCGTGCTCGACAGCGTGTCGGTCATGCACGCGGAGGTCTTGGCGGTCGGCATCGACCCGGTCGAGTTGCCGATGTTGCGAACCGTCCTCACCCCGCTGCTCGGCACGACCACGTTCGGCGGGATGGCCATCGACGCGCTGAGTTACGTCGCCCTCGGCGGCCTCTTCGGCGCCTCGCTCTACATCGCCCGCGCTGCCGACCCCCGCGCGGCCCGAGCCGAAGTCGATCTCGTCCTCGACACCCTCACCACCGGCCTCCTGGGTGGGGCTGCCAAGTGAGCATGCCGCGGTGAAGCTCTGCTCAGGGTCTCTGGGTGGAGGTGATGAGACTGCTTTTGAACCCCTCATTCGGAGAACAACTGCGCGAACTCACCCGTTCCTGCTGCCATTGTCTCACGACTGCCACGAGTTGTCGCGGGGTGCGTGCAGCTTCAATTGCGCGCCCGGCTTCGGCTGCCAGCCCACCCGCTCGGAACTGGTGCGCGGTCCCTTCTAGCGGAGGTTCACCGCGTAGAGGGCCCAGGTACCGGGGAGCCCGTTGAGTTCATGCGAGCCGTGGTCTTCGAAAAGGAACCCACCGCCTGAGACGAGGTCGGCGACGGTGCGCGACACGAGGAGCTGGTGGGCCGATGCGAGGGACGCGACTCGAGCGGCGACATGAACGGCGATGCCGGCGACGTCGCCGTCTGATCGTTCCTCGATCTCACCGGTGTGAATACCGGCGCGGACCTCGACGTGCAGCGTTGGTGCGCTCTGCAGGATGGCACGCGACGCTTCGATAGCGGCACCGGGGGTCGGGAAGGTCACGAGGTGACCGTCACCGGTGCGTTTGATCAGCCGTCCCCCGAGGCGGGCGACCTCGATGGCGACGAACTCGTCCAGGTGGGTGAGTAGTTGTTCCCATCGGGCGTCGCCTAGCTCGGCGGCGACCCGGGTGGAGTCCACCACGTCGGTGAACAGGACTGAGCTGATAACGCGTTCTCGATGCTCCGAGACATGTCCGCTCAGGAACTCGGCGTAGGCGCTGATGCCGAACTCGCCCCAGTAGAACGACCGTGACGGGACCTCCAAGAACTGGGCGCCCGGGATGTGGTCCGCGACGTACCGACTGAGCTCCACCGGGACGAGGGGGACGTCCCCGGTGTGGACCACCAGCGTCGGGACCCTGATGGAGGGCAGGACTGCTCGAACATCGGCGCGGTACGCGGCCGCAAAGAGCGCGCCAGCCACTGCCGGGCTTGCACCGAGCCGTTCTGTCCGGCCAAGGAACCGAGGATCGGGGGCGCCGGTCGCCAGCGCGGGCACCGCCCCAGCGGTGAGTTCCCCAGTCCCCCAGTTTGCGCTCACCCACTCCCCCCAGGCAGTGGCATCGCCTTCGGCTCCCTCACCGATGGGATAGTCCTCGGCCACCGCCCTCCGGGCAAACGGGTTCAATAACGCCAGCCGGATGACCCGCTCGGAGTGCTCAGCGGCGAGGCGCAGCCCTACCTGGCCGGCGTCGAGCTCGGCGCAGACCACCGCCTCGGCGACATCGAGCGTGTCGAGCACGTGGAGCGCGTCGTCGAGGCAGGGGCCGAGCTGGCCAACTTCGTCGAGCGGGAGGGGGTCCGAGGCACCCTGTCCTCTCGGGTCGAACCGAATGACTCGACCCAACTCGCCATAGGACGACAGGAACCGGAGCCGACCCGGATGCTCCCAGATGTTGTCCACCGACGTCGTGAACCCGGTCATCAACAAGAGATCCAATTCGCCCTGGCCCCAGACCTGGTACGCGATGGCACCAGCAGGGTGGCGCAAGTAGCGGACCGGCGGGATCTCTCTCACGGGATCATGATGGTGCATCGGTGCCGTCGACGTAGGCCCGCCAACCAGCTCCTCGAGCGGACCAGCGCTCGTCTCGCTCGATCGCCGCACGAACATTCTCGCGGTCAACATGAGCCTCGGCGGCTCAGGCGACCGAACGGAAGGGCATTTCGCCTGTTGACCTG
>JALZAA010000452.1 GCA_030948625.1 Actinomycetota bacterium | reverse complement strand
TGCCGAACGCCGACATCGACGTGAGAGCACTCGACGACGCCTTCGTCTCCGCGCTGTGCGAGTTCAAGGGGGTCGATCCCGACCACGTCTTCTCGCACTACGACCACGGCGGCCCGGAACGAGTGCTCGACCTCACGATCCGAACCGGTCCCTGGGGAGACCGCTACGGCGAGGTCGAGGACGGCCTCACGCTGCAGTCGTTCAAGGACGCGCCACACGGCGTCGACCTCGGGCCGATGGTGCCGCGCGCACAGGAAGTCGTCACGACACCGTCCGGGAAGATCGAGCTCGCGCCCGAGTACATCACCGCCGACCTCGATCGCCTTCGCGGCCGGCTCGACCGAGACGTCGACGGCCTGGTGCTCACCTCACGGCGTCACGTTCGCTCCAACAACTCGTGGATGCACAACGTGTCGGTGCTCGTGAAGGGCAAGGACCGCTGCACACTGCTGATCCATCCGACGGACGCGGCTCGCTCGGGCATCGAGGACGGCAAGCTGGCGCGGGTTTCGTCCGAGGCGGGCGAGATCGAAGTACCGGTCGAGGTCACTGACGAGATGATGCCGGGCGTGGTGTCGCTGCCGCACGGCTGGGGCCACTCGCGTCCGGGGACACGGCTCTCGATCGCCCAAGAGCACGCGGGTGTGAACAACAACATCCTTGCTCCGGGAGCCTTCGTCGACGTGGCCTCCGGCAACGCCGCCGTCAACGGCATCCCGGTCGAGGTCGCCCCCGCCTGAGTGATCTCGCTCATACGCGATTCGCGGACGCGTTCGGCCATTCCCGAAGCAGGCGACGTTTCCGCTGCCGGACGGCCTGGGCATACGGTCGCGTGTGAGCGCCGTCGAATCTCGACGTCCGTCAGTGTCGCTTTCCAATGGCGTAGAGATGCCGCTGCTCGGACTTGGGGTCTGGACAATCCCCGACGGCGAACCAACCGAGAATGCCGTCGGCTGGGCATTGGAGGCCGGGTACCGCCACGTCGACACTGCTCAGGTGTACGGCAACGAGGCGTCCGTGGGCCGGGCCATTCACTCCAGCGGTGTGGACCGGGCGGAGCTGTTCGTCACCACGAAGCTGAACCCGGCAACCAACGACCCGGCCCGTGCCGTCCAGGAGAGCCTGGGCCGCCTGAGCTTGGATCGAGTCGACCTCTTCCTCATTCACTGGCCTACTGCCGCCGCCGACGAGCAATGGGACGCTTTAGAGCGCGCGTACGACCAAGGGTTGGCCCGTGCAATCGGCGTCAGCAACTGGGGTTCGCGCGAACTCGATGCCACTGTTGCCCGCGGTGGAATCAGGCCCCACGTCGACCAGGTCCAGTTCTCGCCGTTTCAGTTCCGCCGCGCGCTCCTCGAACATTGCCGCCGGCTGCAGATCACCCTCGAGGCTTATAGCCCGTTGACCCGCGGGCGGTCGCTCGAGCACCCGACCATCATGCGCTTGGCGCGCGAGCACGGGCGCACTCCCGCACAGGTCATGCTGCGGTGGGCGATCGAACGGGACGTCCCCGTGATCCCGAAGTCCACGCACCGCGACCGGATCGTCGAGAACGCGGAGATCTTTGATTTCCAGCTTGCTCCGGATGACATCGCAGCGCTCGACACCCTCGACCAAACCGGTGGTACCGCGTCCGCGGACTGAGGTAAGGCGCGCCGGTCGCTCGTCAGTCGGTCGGTCGTTCGACTAGCGCGACCAACTTCTTCGGCGCCTGGACGCAATAGCTCTCGGTGACGAGCTCAGCGACCTCGTCCCAGTCGACGTCGTCGTCGAGGATCATGCCGACTTCGTCACCGCGCCATCTGGGCGCGAAGAAAGGGTGGCCCGCATTGCGAAGCACATCGAGCTCCGGCCCCGAGGACCGGAACATCATCACGGTGACCGGGTCGCTGGTCCCCACAGCGCGGGCGTAGGCCGGCGGCGACTCCGACTCGACCGTGAGGACGTGCGCGAACGTCCGCTTGCGGATCCGCCACCGCGTACCCACCCACGCCAGCTCCTCGTAGGCCTCTGGCAACGCCATGCACACCGCCCGAAGGTGGGCGATGACGTCGTGCGGGACGTCCACGTACTCGGTCATCACCAGTAGCTTGGCCGCGGGCGAAGGAGGTGGTGACCAGATGCGAATCGGGGTCGTGTTCCCTCAGACCGAGATCGGCGGCGACGTCGGCGCGGTCCGCGCGTATGGCGAGAGGGTGGGGGAGCTCGGCTTCACCCACATCCTGGCGTACGACCACGTCGTCGGCGCCGACCCTGAAGTGCATCGCGGCTGGAGAGGTCCGTACGACGTGCGGACCACCTTCCACGAGCCGTTCGTGCTGTTCGGGTACCTGGCCGCCATCACGTCGCTCGAGCTCGTGACCGGCATCATCATCCTGCCCCAGCGTCAGACCACGCTCGTGGCGAAGCAAGCGGCGGAGGTGGATCTGCTGACGAGAGGTCGATTTCGCCTCGGCGTCGGGATCGGATGGAATCCGGTCGAGTACGAAGCTCTCGGCAAGGACTTCTCGAACCGAGGCAAGCGGCTCGAAGAGCAGGTGGTCCTGTTACGGCGCTTGTGGACCGAACCGACCGTCACGCACGAGGGCACCTATGAACGCGTCACGGGCGCCGGGTTGGCGCCGCTCCCCGTGCAGCAGCCCATCCCGGTGTGGTTCGGGGCCGTGGCCGAGCGCGCGCTGCGTCGTGTCGGTCGGTTGGCGGACGGTTGGTTTCCTCAGGTGCCTCCCGGCCCGAAGCTCGATGAGGCGCGTGCGATCGTGCGCCAGGCAGCGGTCGACGCCGGACGCGATCCCGACGCGCTCGGCATGGAGGGTCGGATCAGCTGGGAGGAAGGCGATCTCGACAAGCTCGTCCGTCAGGCTGGTCGATGGCGCGACGCCGATGCCACGCATCTTTCCGTCAACACGATGGGGGCCGGCCTCGAGTCGGTGGACGAGCACGTCGCCGCGCTGGCATCGGCAGCCGAGGTCCTCTCGCCGCTCGACACGTGACCGGCGCGCCGAGCTGCAGCTAGTTTTTGCAATGGCAGGGCTCAGAGTCACCCGAACGAGGAGGGTCGGCCGCGACGGACAGCGAGCCACGCTCGACGGTCGGCGACGGGGGCGCTGACCCGCGTCCCGCGGCGGTCACCTTCGTGACCACTGAGCAC
>JALZAA010000419.1 GCA_030948625.1 Actinomycetota bacterium | reverse complement strand
CGCTCATGCCGATGCACCAGATCGTGTCGCCACGAATTGCCGCCGGTACGAGCTCGCGCTGCTGCTCGCTGCCGAACTCCAGCAGGCTCGGGGCGACGATCGCGTAGCCGGGGAAGTGGAATGAGCGCGGCACGCGGCGCCGCGCGATCTCCTCGAGGTAGATCAGCGTCTGCACCGGCGTGCAGTCCCGGCCGCCGAGCTCAGTCGGGTAGGCGGGGATCATCCACCCGTGGTCGAACAGCGTCGCCTGCCACGCCCGCGCCCACGCAGGGATCAGGTCGCCATCGTCGCGCTCTCCGGCGTCCGCGTAGTCGAAGCCGGCGTCGGCCTCATGCGGCACGTGCTCGTCGAGAAACGCGACGAGCTCGGCTCGGAACGCTTCCTCCTCGGGTCCCCACGCGAGCTGCACGTCTACCGCCCCGTAAACCGGGGATCGCGGCGCTCCTTGAAGGCCGCCATGCCCTCGACGAGATCTGACGACGTGGTCGCCAGCGACTGGAACGCAGCTTCGAGCTGCAGCGCGTCGGCGAGGTCGGTCTCGAAGCTGGTGTTGAGGAGCCGCTTCGACAGGCCGAGCGCCCGCGTCGGCCCTGCCGCCAGGCGCGCCGCGAGCGCCGACGCCTCAGCGTCGAGCGCAGCGGCGTCGACGCACTGGTACGCGAGCCCGAGCTCGACCGCCTCCCGGCCCTTGCAGCCCTCGCCGAGCATCACCATGGCCTTGGCGCGGGGGAGCCCGACCAGTCGCGGGAGCAGGTAGGCACCGCCGGCGTCGACGACGAGCCCCCAGCGGTGGAAGGACCACAGGAATCGCGTCGCTTCGTGGACGAGCACGAAGTCGCACGCCAGCGCCAGGTGGGCGCCGGGTCCCACGGCAACTCCGTTCACCGCCGCCACCGCCGGCTTGTCGAACTCCCACAGCTCGCGAATGAACGCCTGCACGCCCACCCGCAGTGCCTCCGCCGTCGCGCGTGTGTTGAATCCTTCGCCTCCGGCTTGGGCGACGGTTGACGCCGACAGGTCCATGCCGGCGCAGAACGCGTCGTCTGTTCCCGTGATCAACAGCGCCCGCACGTCCGGGTTCGCCCGTGCCGCCCGGACGGCGTCGACGATCTGGTCGCGCATCTCGATCGTGAGCGCGTTCTTCGCCTCGGGCCGATCGATGGTGACGCGACAGACGTGGTCGGCGCCGGTCTCGACTCTGATCATGCGGTCAGCGGACTGTCGTGAGGATGTTCACGACGGAGACGCCCGAGCCGCGGCCGCCGACGTTGTGCTGCAGCGCGTACCCGTTGCGCATCTCGACCTGCCTCTCACCGGCTTCGCCCCGCAGCTGCCACCAGCATTCGGTGAGCTGCGCGACGCCGGTGGCGCCGATCGGGTGGCCTTTGGCGAGCAGACCCCCCGAAGTGTTGATCGGGATGCGCCCGGTCAGCGAGGTCTCACCGTCGAGCGACGCGATGCCGCCCTTGCCCTTGTCGACGAAGCCGAGGTCCTCGATGTCGAGGATCTCGGTGATCGTGAAGCAGTCGTGCACCTCGGCGGAGTCGATCTGGCTCGGCTCGACGCCGGCCATGCGGTACGCGCGCTCGCTCGCGAGGGTGGTGGCCTTGAGCCCGGTGAAGCTCTGCTTCTCGTGGAGGTACGGGTGATCGGTCGCGACGCCGAAGCCGGCAACGTACACGGGCTTGTCGGTGAACTCGCCCGCGCGGTCGGCGTTGACGAGGATCGTCGCCGCCGCGCCGTCGGTCTGCGGGCAGCAGTCGAGCAGGTGCAGCGGGTGGCAGACCGGCGCGGACTTCAGCACGTCCTCGACCGTGATCTCGTTCTGGAAATGCGCGTACGGGTCGCGGGCGCCGTTGTAATGGTTCTTCACCGCGACAGACCCGAGCATCTCCCGGGTCGTGCCGTACTCGTGCATGTGGCGGGTGGCGAACGGCGCGAACAGAACCGGCGCCGTCTCGCCGCGGGTGAGCACGGGGTGGCCGGCCGCCGCCCGTGCCAGGAGGCCCTCGTCGGCCGACTTGTCGCGCATCTTCTCGACACCGATCACGAGGACGACGTCGTGAACGCCGCTGGCCACGGCCATGGCGCCGACGCGGAAGGCGTCGGAGCCCGACGGGCATGCGTTCTCGATGCGCGTGCACGCTACGCCGGTGAGCCCGATGGCGGTCGGGACGGTGTTCCCTCCGATACCCTCCTGACCCCACAGGGAGCCGCGCTGGGTTGCGACGAACGCGGCGTCGATCATCTGCGGTTCGAGGCCGCGGTCGACGCTCGCGACCGCGGCCTGGAACGCGCCCGCGGCCATCTGCTCGTAGCTCTGCTCGAACAGCTCGCCGAACTTGATGAGGCCGGCGCCGACTACCGCGACTCGATTCCAACTCATGGTCGTGCTCCCGTCACTCCTCGCTCGAGCTGGCAGTTTCTGTTGACGCCGTCTCCGCGCCGAGAGCGCGGGCTTTGAACCCGTACACGGGGACGCCGCGCTCGAACGCGTAGCGACGGAGCACCAGTTCGACCTGGGTTCCGATCCGCATGTCGGTGCCGTCCCCGACCACCTGGAGCATCACGCGGGCGCCGTCTTCGAGGTCGATCACCGCCAGCGGCAGCGGCGCCTCGAACGGCGGCGGCATCGTGTGGTTCACGACGAAGGTGTGCACCACGCCGCGGCGCGCCAGACGGACGAGCATGAACTTCGTGCTCCCGCAGCTGATGCAGTACGGGTGGATGGTCGGCGGCGTGTTGACGGTGCCGCAGTCGACGCAGCGCGCCCCGAGGAGGCCCAGCATCTCTTCGGCGCCGCGCACGAACGGCGCCCCCTGCGGCGGCACACCCATCGGGATGGTCTCGCCGGTCGGCCGCAGCTGACCGCGCACCCGCAATGCCTGCGCGTACGAGATCGGCTGTCCGGATGCCCACGCGTCGGCGGCGCTGGCGGCCCCCCGTACAGGGGCTTCGGCGTCGATCACGATGCCGGTCGCGCGTCCACCGCCGAATCCGATGACGCCGACGGTTCTCGCCGCGTCGAGCGCGCCGAGCGCGCCGAGCAGGGGAGCGGCCGCGCCGGTGTCGCCGATCGCGCTGTACACGGCGGCGGATGCGGGCGCGCCACCGGTGAGCTTCCGTCCGATGGCGGCGCCGAGGCGGCCGTCGGGGTCGGGCAGTGACCATTCGTCGAGATCGAGGGCGGCGAGATGCTCGCCGACCTCCCCGACGATGGGAAGGAACACCTCCTCCCGGAACAGCCGCCCGTCGTAGAGATCACGCGTGCCGAACTCGCCGTCGGCGCGGTAGCGATCGAGGAAAGGATGCGTCCGCGTCGTTCGCGCCGCGATCGATGCCGTGCCGCCCTCGGAGACCAGCACGAACGCCGCTGCGCCGGCGCCGGAGCACGCCTCGAACGCGGTGCCCGTTCCGGGGACGAGGGCGTCGGCGGCGACCACCAGTGCCACGCGAGCGCTGCCCGCGGCGATCGCGTCGGCCGCGCCGAGCAGAGCGTCCATCCCCGCGTGCGGCGAGCCCGAGCAGAGCGAGCCACCCGAGTGGGACGACAACCCGAGCGCCGACGCCAAGACGGCGTGGCTGGGGCCCTCGGCGAACGGCGGGCGCGTCGTGCCCCACCACACTCCGTCGACGATGTCGTTCTGCAGGCCCGACGCCGCCATCGCCCGCGTCGCCGCATCGGCCGAGAGGGTGAGCACGTCCTCGTCCGGCGCGCACACCGCGACCTCACCGCGGCCGCCGCCGCGGCCCCAGGCGGCGGCGACTTCGGCTGCGGCCAGCCGCCGAGCTGGCGCGGCGCCGCCAACCGCCATGATCCGAACGGGGGAAGTCACGCCCGGATGATAGGCCGGGCGCGCTCCCGCGGCTCCAAGACGGTGATGCCGTACACCCACAACACCGCCGCTGTGAGCACGTGCCACACGCCGTGCAGCTGCGCGAGCGAGTCCGGCTCGCAGAGCGGTGCGTCCGTGCGGCCGAGCGCATTCAGCGCGGCGCCGATCCCGAGCGCGAGGACGCCGACGACCCAGCTGCATGGCGCGCGCACGAGATCGCGAGCAACGACGCGTCCGGCCGGCGACCGGGCGGCCGCGACCTCCGCGACGACGGCCGCGACGACCAGAGCCGAGACGAGCGCGTTGCTCGCGTCGGGTGACAGCCACAGCACCACCGCGCTCGCTGCCACGAGGCCGGCACTGCTCACGAGACCGGCGCGTCGGGTGGCGCGGCGTGCGAACGCGACGTCGTACCCGATCACGAACGCGAGCCCCGACGTGATCGACAGATCGTGTGCAAGCCGGGCCCACGACGGCATCGAACCGTGGAACACGATGCTGCCGAACCCGACCGCGGCGACGATCAGCGCGTAGACGGTGAGCACTGGACGCGCGCCTTCGCGAGCAGCGAGGGCGCGCCGGAGGAGGACCGCGCCGACGACGACGCACGCCAAGCTCGACAGCGTGTTGACCGGCTGACCGATCAGCCCCTGACCGATGTGCTCGCAGTCGGAGTTACCCACGCCCTGGTTCGGGTGTCATTTCTTCTTCGGCGCGTAGACGCCGATGCCGTCGGGGTACTGCAGACCGCCTCCCATGAGCTCGGGTGGTTGTGGTTCGCCGTTCACGAAGCGGAGGCGGCGCACCGTGCCCTCCGGGCCGGGACCGATGCCCTTGTCGGTGTCGGACGTCGGGAACGGGCCCGGGTCATTTCTTCCTCAGCTTCGGTGTGATCGGGATGTCGATGCCGTTCGTGGTCACCAGCCGGTCGAAGCCCTCGGACAACGACGGCAGCTTCTTGGGATCCTTGACCGCGAGGATGCTGATGCGGTCATACGTTCCGCCGCGCGTCGGCAGCGTCGTGGTCGTGCAGTCGTTGTTCGCGTCGAGGGTGCAGACCAATCCGCCGGTGGGGTTGTCCGTACCCTGCGAGAGGTAGACGGCGAAGGTCGTCGCGCCCGCCTTCTGCGCCGCGCTCCCGGGCCGGAGCCAGCGGTTCGGGTCACCGAGGCCGTCGGCCTGGATCACGGCCTTGAACGGGTCGAGCGTGATCTGCACCGTGCCCGACCCGGTGTTGCCGGCGACGCGTTCGCGCGTGATGTCGAAGTTGAGCGGGCACGGGGACGCGATGCACGCCTGCTGTGCCGCTTCCGGGTTGGGTGGCGTCGGGGGCGGCGGCTTCGTCGTGGTCGGGGCCGAGGCGACGGGCTTCCCGTGCAACGAGAAGCGATACACGCCGCTGTTGCGGTTGCGGTTGCCGACGCCCGGCTCGCGGATGCCGGCCACCGCGATCACGTCGTCGCCGACGACGGCTGCGCCTCCGGCGATGCCGCCCCGAAGTGCCTTGGACCACAACACGTCGCCGGTCTGGAGATCGAGGGCACGGAAGGTGAAGTCGGTCGTGCTGCCGAGGAACACCACACCGTTGGCGATCGCGGCAGATGCGTACGTGTCGGCCGCCTCCGGCTGCTGCCAGCGAATCGCGCCGGTGGTGGCGTCGAGGGCGTGGAGTGCGGGCGTGCCACCGACGGCCGTGCCGCCGACCACGACGCCGTCGGCGACCGCGGTGGCCCCGATGAAGCCGCCGGTCGAGAAGTTGGTGTTCGGTCGGGGGATGCCGGGTTCCGTGACCTGTGTGCGCCACACGAGCTCACCGGTCGACCGGTCGACGGCGTAGTAGGCGGCGTCCTTGTTGCCGAGGCCGACCAGCGACCGGCCGCCGGCGTCGAACAGGTTGGGCGCGCCGGCGAAGTCGAGGTCGTCGCGGTTGGGCTGGTGCGGCTGGTACGTCCAGCGCACCTGCCCCGTGCCGAGGTCGAGCGCCACGATCGCCTCCGCAAACCGGCCGTAGCCGTCAGGGCTGCTGGTGCAGTTCCCGGTGCCGACGAACACGAGCTTCGTCGCCGGGTCGACCGTCGGCGAGCCCCACACGTCTCCGCATCCGGGGCCGGTCGCGCCGTCGCCCTCGGTCGGGGCCGTGACCGTGGTCCACCGTTCCTTGCCGGACGCGGCGTCGACCGCGATCACCGCCGCGGGCTCGCCTTTCCCGCTGTTGTGCACATCGGTCCCGAAGATCACCAGCCCGTCGGCGACGACCGGCGACGCCTCGATCTCGCTCGGGTCGTTGTCGTCGCCCGGCCGGCCGACCTCGTGCTTCCACCGCGGTTTTCCGTCATCGGCGCGCAGCGCGTACAGCGTCTTCCCACCGGCGAAGTACACGGTGCGCACACCCTTGACGTCGGCGACGGCGGCCGACGACACGATCTGTCCCGCGTACACCTTGCCGTGCACGTGCGCTTGGTACGTCCATCGCGGCTTCCCGGTCTTGACGTCGATGGCGTAGAAGTTGCCGGACCAGTCGCCGACGTAGGCGACGCCGTCGACGACCGCGGGCGTCGCAGTGACCGTGTCCTTGGCGTTGAAGAACCAGATCTGCTTCAGGTCCTGCGCCGTCTGGGGGGAGATCCCGGTCGGGCACGGGGACGCGAACGACCGCTCGGCGCTCTGGCCCCACGTGGGCCAGTCGCAGCGGCTGATCGGCTTCGACTTTGCCGGCACGTTCTCCGGCGTGTCGGCCGTCGTGGTCGCCGACGCAGGCGACACGGTGAAGGCGAGCGCGACGACGAGCCCGATCAGCCCACTTCTGGCGCGGCCCCCCACGTCCTCCACCTTCCTCGCTACCTGACAGCGGCGTCATGCTAAGTTGCGCGACCCGTTCGTACCAGGGGGTCACGCGTGCTCGACGACTGGGTGCACGAGGCCGCAGGCACGCTGTTCGGCCGCTGGTACGTCACGCTCTTCGGCGTCGTGTTCGTCTGGTGCGCCGTGCGCGACCTGGGCTGGCGTCGAACCGCGCTCTACTCGGTCGTCGCGCTGGTCGTCGGCGGCCTGGCCGAGAACGGGTCGGTCCACTTCGGCGTTCCGTACACCCGCTACGCGTTCAACTCCGACCTGCGCGGCGACGAGCTGTTCCTCGGCGACGTCCCGCTCATGGTGCCGCTGAGCTACACCTTCATGGCGTACTTCGCCTTCTCGTCGGGCCGGCTGCTGGCGTCAGGCCCATGGCGCACGCGCGCGTCGCGTCCGTGGCACGAATGGCTGCTCGCGCTCGTGCTCGCCGTGTGGGCGTTGTGGATCCTCGATCCCGTCAGCCGGCTCGGCCACCGGTTCTACCTCGGCGCGCTCTTCCACTACGAGGGGCCGGGCTTCTGGTTCGGCCTCCCGCTCGGCAGTCAGCTCGGCTTCGCTGCCACCGCCGCCGTGCTCCTCGGGACCCTGTTCGCGCTGGCTCGCGCCGAACCGGCGCGACCGGTCGACGGGCTGCAGCAACATCCCCGGTTGCCGGCGCTCGTCACCTACCACGCGCAGGTGCTGCACCTGGCGATCGTCGCGTTCGTGATCGGCGGGGTGCCTGCCGACACGATCGGTGGATCGTTCTTCCTCATGTGGATCCCGGCGGCGGCGATCACCGCCGTGCACTGGAGCAACCTCCGCGCCGGGCGTTCGTCGGATGCGTCCGTGCGGGCTTCCCCTGATGGAGCGGGGGTCACCCGCCCTTGGCGCCCGGCGTCGTCGGCGCCGCGTTCGCGGCGGTAGCCCCTGACTGCTCGTTCAGCGTCGCGGTACCCGGAAGGGTGGCGGCCGCCCGCAGTCTGTCCAGCGCCGCCTTGTCGTCCTTGAGGTAGCGGTCGAGGAACGCAGTCGTCGACTCCTTCAGCGCCACCGCCTGCCCGGTGTCGCCGCCGAGGAACGGGAACACATGCCCCGCGCCGGGGAACGTCACGAGATACTTCGGCGCCTTCGCCCACTGGAACGTGTTGGTGTCGGAAACGTAGGGCACGGTTGGGTCGGCGTCGCCATGGAGCGCGAGCAATGGCGGCTGACCATTCCAGACGTACTGCTCGATCGGTTCGACGACCCCGGCGAACCCCGACATCGGGATGGCGGCCTTGATGCGCTTGTCGCGGCAGCACGGGCTGTACGCAAGCCCGTAGGTGGTGATCCCGCCCAAGGAGTGGCCGGCGGCGCCGATACGCTTCGCGTCCACGGCTCCGCCGACCTGCTTGTCCTTGATCACCTGATTGATGACGAACGTCGCGTCGCCGGGCTGGTTCTTGGTGTCGGCGACGCCCCGACCGAAGTTGACCCCACCTGGTGTGTCTGCGCTCGACAGCGGATAGTTGGGAGCGGCGACCACGTAACCGGCCGAGGCCCACGACTTCAGCACGTCCTGGTATACGGGCCCGCTCGCGTAAATACCATGGCTGAACAGGACGATCGGGTACCGGCCGTGCTTGGCGTCGACCGGCGCGTTCTCAGTCGGTGCAGCGGTGGGCGTGCCCGCCGTGGGGTAGTAGATCGTGGTCAGGAGTGTGCGTGTCGGCAGAGCTGGGGCGCTGCCGTTCGCGTCAGTAGGTCGGGTGGTGTCGACGAATGTACGGGTCTGGACACCGACCGCGTATTTGCCCAACGGGGCGACCTTCGGAGGAGATGCCTTCGTCGGCGCTGCCGTCGCCGCCACGGCCGGTGCGAGCGTCGCGCCCGCTCCGACGAGGCTGGCCGCCAAGGTCGCAGCGGCCAAGCGGGCGCGCCAGCGGCGCGGCATGCGGCCTTTGATCATCGTCCCCTCCGGGTCGTGAACCGATTGACCCTCATCTTCGCGCCATGAGCGTGCAGCAGCCCCGCGGCCCGAAAAGGGGGAGCCGATAACCTCGGCTTCCCGGCGGCGTAGCCGAGTGGCACAGGCAGAGGTCTGCAAAACCTTGTACGCGGGTTCGATTCCCGCCGCCGCCTCGATGAAGAGGCTGGTCAGGGTGTTTATACCTGGCAGCTCTTCTCAGCCCGAACCTCGCCGACGACAAGGACGCGGCTGGCGGCTCGTTGGCGACGCGTCACGCTGGTCACCAAAGGTCCGTCCGTCCATTCGCATCTGTAGTGTTGGTGGCGGTGGGCAGCACCAATGACCAGGGCGAGTGGTTCGCGGCCTATGTCGGCCGGGTGGCGGCGCTCGCCGAAGATGCGGGGCGGCTCAACGCGCGGCTGGCCAGTCAATGGGGAGTTCGGTCGCTCCGGGACAGCGAGTGGACGGTCGACACTCTGACCGCCGACCTGATCGAGGCATGGGACCACTTCACGCCTCTCGCGGAACGGGGCCTCGAGCTGTGGCTGGAGTTCGTCCAGCAGACCATCCGCCCCGGAGATCCGTCGTGAGCCGCAACGAGCTGGGCCCCGAGGACCTCAGCGCGTTCGTCGACAGCCGGGTGGCGCGCTACGTCGAGCTGTGGGACTCGGCGAACTCCAAGCTGTCGACCGGTCGGTACCACTCTGAGGACTTCGTCAGCGACTGGTTCCGTTGGGTTGGCATGGTGGCTCAGGACACCGCCGCGGCCACCACCCTCATCCTCGGCGCGGCGTCGGGCGCTGAGGAGGATCGTGGGCAGGGAACGTCTGACCCAGGATCATCACCGCGATGAGGCGAGCGGTCCGACGCTGGTAGGCCTCGAAGCGCGGGTAGATGGCTGTGAGCTTCGGCCACAACTCGGCCCGCTCCGTCGGCGTCGCCAGGCGGGCGACCATCTGCCGGCGACTCGCCCCGATCTCCACGGTGGCCCGGGGGTCGGCGCGCAGGTTCAGGTACCAGGCGGGGGGCCTGCTCATCCCGCCGCGAGAGGCGACGAGCACGAGCTGGTCGTCGCAATAGGGGAGATAGAGCAACGGCACCGTACGCGGACGACCCGTCCGTCTCCCGGTCGTCGTGACCAGGCAGATGGGAGCGCCGCCCGGGACGTGGCCGGCGACCCGGCCGTCGCTCATCCTGAAGGCGACGGTGTTCGCGCCCGCCATCCACTGGATCGCGACCCGGCCGACGCGCTCCTGGAACGGCGTCATGGGTCGATCCCGCGGGTTGTCCGTTATCTCCCGCTCATGGTTCGCCGCCCCTTCGTGCTCGCTCATCCGGGCAGATAGCCGACGACGCGGTGGTGGCGGGCGCGGCCGAGCACGGCGTTGGCCGCCTGCAGGCCCGAGAGCACGGCCGCCTCGATGCACCCGGCGTTGAGTCCCGAGTCAGTCCAGTCGCCGGCAAGGAATAGGTTGTCGTAGCCGCTTTCGTCCGAGCGGAGGCGGTACCGCCCCGTCCCCGGCAGCGACTGCACGTAGCGGTCGGACGGATCGACGTTGGCAGTCCAGAACTGCGAGTCGAATGCGGTTGCACCCGTCCGCCCGTCGCGACCGCACAGCAGGTCCCAACGGAACCCCCGCTCGCCGACGGCCTCCGGCAAGAGGTGCCGCAGGTCCCGGTCGAGGAAGTCGAGCGCGTGGGCTCGGACGCGGCCCGCGTGGTGGTCTTGGTACGCGGGACCGTTGGCCTCCGCCACGGGCGGCGGCCACGGTGCGACGAGCGCGCCGCAGAAGTAGGCGATGGCGGCCGGTCGGTCGTCGTCCGGCCAGTCCTCGGCGTCGATGAGCTGCGGCATCGAGGCCCAGGTGTCGAACGGCTTGGCGTAGCCGCTCATGGTCGTGCCCGGGTGCAGCCAACCCAGCCCCGGGTCGGGCTCCCGTAGCCAGACCTGGAACGCCTGGGTGGCGACCGTCGCGACGTTGGCAATCATGTCGCGCCACTCGGGTCGGTCGTCGACCAGCTCGCGGCAGACGAGGCCCGTCATCGGCGGCGGGATCGCCAGCACCGCGATGTCGAAGTCGAGTCCCCGCCGTAGCACGCAGCGCTCCGCGTCGGGCCAGGTGCACCAGTGCGACTCGAGCGCGTGGTGCTCGATACCCTCCGCACCGGCGAGCTGATCGATCCGCGGAGCGTGCGGGAAGCAGGGCAGGCCGCCGACCCGCACCAACGGGTCGTAGTGTTCGACGCCGCGGGACAACCGTGCCTGACGACCCACGGTGATGGCATCGATGGCCGTCCGATCGGCCGACAGGTGCAGGCCGTCGACGCGGTGGAAGAACTCGAAGTCGACGCCCCGACGTCGCAGGGCTTGGTAGAGGGGGGCGAACACGACGTCGCCCATGCCTGCCCGCATCTTCCAGAAGATGGCGCCCTTGTACTCGAGCGCCAACTTCATCGCGAGCAGGAGGGCCGTCCCGGCGCCGAAGCGGGGCCGGGAGGGGTCGCCGTCCTCGTAACCGATCACCATGTCGTACAGCGCCCGCAGGAAGCCACCGTCCACCGCCTCGGGCGCGGCGCCGTGGCGACGGATCCACTCCAGGTAATCCTCGTCGTCGAGCTCGGTAAGTCGCTCGGGATCGGTGAGAATCTCGTCGGCCACCAAACCCCTGATGAGCGCGATCGTCAACGAGATGACCTGCCAGCTCCGCTTCAGCTCGGGATCGGCGGCGACGGCGTCGCCGAGCCTGGCCTGGACTCGATCGAGCGCTTCTTCGAGTTCGGGGGCGGCGAATTCACCGACCCCCGCGGCGGATCCGCGGCCGCCCGCGCCGTCGTTGGCGGCGCCGATCACCTCGCGCGCCAGCCGGGTCGCTTCCAGCAGCGCCGCCGGTACCACCAATCTCGTCCCGGTCGTCAGAGTGTCGGCGAGCGGCGACCGAGGGTCGGCCGACGCGCTCAGCACGACGCGGCCCGTAGGCGCGGTCTGTCCGACCTCGGGCAACGAGTCGACGACGTCGATCACGAGCTGCAGGCCCCGCAGGGCGAACTCCACCGGGCTTGCCGGCAGGGAGCGGTTGTGCGGCTCCCCCGGCTCGAGGTCGTTGGGGGCGAAGCGGGCCAGCCAGTGGCGCCAGTCGTCGCCGTCCCGGTCCTCCAGGCCGACGGCGGGCGCAGACTCGATGGCGTCGCGCCACGTGCGGATCGGCGCGTCGGGGTCGGTGGTGGGGCGATCGAGCTCCGCGTAGCACTCGCGCAGCAGCCGGAAGGCATTCTCGTAGAACCCGAGCCACACGTGCAGGCCGTGCTCCTCGATGCGGCCGTGACGGCCGCGGCTGCTCGCACCCTTGCCACCGAGCCGCGAGCCACGCTGATAGACGACGATCCGCTCGAAGCGGTCCCGCCAGCCGGGCTCGCTCAACCGCCAGGCGGCGGCCAGGCCGCCCATCCCCCCACCGAGGACGGCGACGCGGGGTCGACGGCTGCTCACCCGTGCGCGGCCAGCACGGAGCGGGCGTCGTCGAGCTCCCCGTAGTGGGCGTCGGCTGGGAACCGCGCAGCGGCCGCGGCAAGGGACGTGACGGCATCGGTGTCGTCGCGCGCGAGGAGGTCGTACGCGATTCGCAGCTCGAAGGGCAATGCGCCCTGGATCCGGGAAAGATCGATCGCAGCGCGCAGCTGCGCCTTCGCCTCCGCGTCGGGCAGGAGGTGGGACTGGAGCCGCATCACCTCGGCGTCGTAGAAGTGCATCCCCGTGGCGCGGGCGAACTGCAACGTCTCGTCGTACCGGGCGGCTGCACCTGCCGCATCGCCGGCGGCAGCCCGGAGGCGGCCCGCCACCGTGGTGTAGAAGGGCAGGAACAGCGCCAGGTCGAGCATCTTCCACATGGCGCACAGGCCTTCGACCGCTTCCGCGTGCGCAGCCAGCACGGTGTGGTTGTCGGGTTCTCCGTCGAGCACCGACAGGGCAGCGATCGTCGCCTGCTGAGTCGCTCCAATCAGCGCCCAGAGGTCGAAACCGTGGCGATCGGCTAAGTCAGCGAGCGCCGCCACGACGGCCGTCGCCCCGATCATGTCGCCGCGTTCGATCAGCGTCCACACTGCGTACGACTCGGCAACGCCGGCGGTGAACGGTCCTTGGGGGAACTCGATGGCATTACAGCGGCGCCGAGCCGCGTCGATCTGTGCGTCGGCGCCACGCATATCGCCGCGCATGAACCGGGCGATGGCTAGGTTCGCGTGCGCCGACCCGGGGCCGTCGTTGGGCATGAAGTAGGTGGCGGCGTAGTCGGGGGTCGTCGGCCGGGTCGCGAGGCCGGCCACCGACGATTCGAGCTGATCGTGGGCGATGCCGAAATCGCCGGCGTACCAGCCGATCATGCCGAGCGCGGCGTCATTGTCGGGCCGGTAGTGCTCCCGGTCGCTGGCCAGTCCGGCGCGGAGCATCTCGGCAACCTGGTGCGCGCGATCGAGATCACCGCGCACCATGTAGTAGCCGAACATCGGGATGAGTGTGCTGAACATGTCGTCGCCGGCTATGTCCCCGAGTCCGAGCTCGACGCAGCGCTCGTAGTCCTGCACCGCTTCAGAGGAGCTGTTGCCTTCAGCTGATGCGGCCAGGAAGCCGCGACGGAGCCTCACCCCGACCTCGAGCGAGCGCCGGCCCGGGCTGTCGGGAAGGCTGGAGGCGAGCTCGACCGCCCGGCCGAGGAGTGACCGTGCCTCGCTCAACGCTCCGAGTCGTCGGGCGCCGTCCGCCGCATGCATGTAGGCGGTGATCGCCTCGGCGGGTTGCCCGGCGGTGTCGTAGTGGCCGGCGACGAGTTGCCAGTCGACGGCGCCCTCCGCACCCGACTCGTCGATGAGGGCCTTTGCCACCCGCCGGTGCAGCTCGCGCCGCCGAGATGGCGGCTGCAGGTCGTACGCCACGAGTCGCAACAGCTCGTGCCTGAAGCGGTAGAGCTCGCCGTCGCCGAGCGCACGTTCGAGGATCAATTCGCGCACCAGAGCCGACAGCGCCGCGTCGAGGTCGGTGTCCGACATGTCGACCACCTGCGCCAGCATTCGGCGATCGACGTCCCGACCGATGGCGGCCACCGCCGCCGCCACCGGTACCCCCGAACCCGTCGAGTACAGGCGCGTGACCAGCGGCTCGTAGAGCACCTCGGGGACGGACCCAGACGGACCAGCGGCCGCGGATGTTGCCGTCGTCGGTCGCGATGGCGCCGCCGATGCCGTCTCGTCGATCGGGGCACCGGCGCCGCGTGCGAGCTCCTCGAGGAAGAGCGGCACTCCGTCACCCCGCTGGACCACGGCGCTGCGGGCCGCGCCGTCGAGCCGGGGCTCAAGAGAACTGACCAGCTCGCTGGCGGCTGCGTCGTCGAGTGGCGCAAGCGAGATCCTCTCGATGCGACCCAACACCTGGGGCGGCGCTTCCCGCGAGCTGGTGATGACGAGCAGGTCGGGGCGATCCGATTGAAGCACCCGTGCGGTCAGATCGAGCGTCGACTCGTCACACCAGTGCAGGTCGTCGACGAGCATCAAGGCGGGGCCAGAACCGAGACAGGCGAGCACGTAGCGGGCCGCGCCGACGGCGATCGCCTCGCGGAGCTTGCGGCTGTCCGCCTCGATGGCCCGATAGCCGGCCTCGGGCGCGATATCGAGGACCGGCGCCAGCAACGGCGTCAGCTCATCGGGCGCCAGTCCCACATCCGATACCTCCCGCCGGAGCAGCGCGAGGCGCTCCCCGGCTGCCGCTTCTCGATCGATGCCACAGCGCCCCTCGATGAAGGTACGGACGGGGTGGAAGTTCGTGTCGACGCGGAACGGTGACCCGAGAAGTTGCGCACAACCGGCCGACTCCGCCCGAGCCTCGTCGGCAAGCGCCGCCGCGAGCCGCGACTTGCCGATGCCCGCCTCACCGACGAGATGAAGGCCACAGGGTCGGTTCCCACGTCCATCGCGAACTCGGCGCCACCGCTCGCGCAGGAGCCGGAGCTCGTCTACGCGATTCACCAACGCCGCGGCCCAACGATGCCCGCGGGCGGGAACCTGAGGACGTTCGGCCACCACCCGGAACGGGCGCAGCGGCTCGTCCACGCCTTTGACACGTTGGGCCGGTTCGGCCGTCGTCTCGAAGAGCGCGCCGACGATCTCGTTCACTTCCTCCGAGACGACGACCGTTCCTGGCGCCGCCAGCCCCTGCAGGCGGGCGGAGACGTTGGCCGCCAACCCGTAAACCTCGTCCTCCTCGGTGTCGACGAAGACGAGGCCCTTGTGTACAGCGGCCCGCGCGTCGAGGTGCTCGGCGAATGCCGCCTCGACCTCCTCGGACAGAACCCGGAGCTCACGGACGATGTCGAAGGCCGCCCGGACGGCCCGCTCGGCGTCGTTCTCGTGCGGTGTCGGCAACCCGAACACCGCGAGCACGCCATCGCCGGCGAAGTGCGAGATGTGGCCGAGGTACCGCTCCTCGATCACCTCACGGCACACGGCCTTGTAGCGCTTCACCAGGGTGCGGTAGAGCTCCGGCTCATGGCGGGCCGACAACTCGGTCGACCCGACGAGGTCGCAGAACAGCAGCGACAAGCGGCGAAGCTCGCCATCCGAGGGGTTTTCGACGTCGAGGAGCGCAGCCGCGTCGCGGTTGGAGGCGTCTGTTGCAAGCACTTCCTCGGCCAGGTCGCGCGCGCTCGTGACATCGCCTCGGTTCAGCGCCCCGATCGCGCGCTCGAGCAGCTGGTCGATGGGCGCGGCCCTGCCCGGGGCGTCGGTCATGTCGTCACGGAACGATCACATCGACATCGACGCGCGCGACCTCGGCCCCGGTTGCTGTGTTCGTCGCTACCACTTGACCCGTGTAGGCGCTCCCCTTCAGCCTCGCGACGTTGATGTCCAGCCGGAATTCGCGCCCCCCCGGACCCAACCCCGCAGGGCGTATCACGACGCGACGGGCGTCGATCGCGTGGCCGAAGGGCGAGAGCATCGGTCCGGCCAGCGAGAGCGAGCACTCAACAGGCAGTGAGCGATCGAACGAGAGCAGGGCAGACGTGAGCGGGGCCAGCGGGTACGGCCGAGCGATCGGCCGGACGACGTCGCCCACGGCCTCAAGGAATGTGGTCGCGAGCTTCCCCCACCCCTGTACCGCCAAGGCCACCATCCGCGTGGCGTCGGCAGCTGCTGTCTCGGGGCTGTAGGCGCCCGAGCCGAGGCGGTGGGTCGCAAGGCGGGCTTCTTCCCCCGCGTCAGTCATGCACGTGTCAGCGAGCTTGACGAACCGGCGGAACGCATGGCTGAGCGGCGAGGCGACTTCGCAGTCGATCGCGTGCGGCTGGCCGCCGGAGCAATCGCAGATCATGTCGGCGCCGATGTCGCCGTACCCCAAGCCGCAGGCGAGCACTGCGAGCATGTCGCTGTCGATGCCTCGCGTGAAGCGGATGCGCTTGGTTGTAGCGACGTGCACATGGTCGGGCTCTTGACGGACCTCGATCACACCCTCGTCGACGTCGACCGCGTCGTTCTTGTCGCGTCCGTCGGGCAGAGCACGCTGGTCGGGACTGATGTGGTAGGCCAGGACCTTTCGGGTCTGCTGGTCGACGGCCATCGCGAAGTCGAGGAAGACCTTCACCTCAAAGAGGTGGTTATCGCAATCGGCGGCGACGACCTCGAGGTAGCGCATCAGACCCGGAGCCCCCGAGGCCGGAAGCGCGACGCGATGCATCTCGCACCACCATGGGCTGCAGCCCTGCCATTGCGCTGGATCGAGGAACCGCGTTGCCAACGTGGCGAGATCGACGCCACCAACGCACATCACGGTCTGGAGCACGGCGATCCCGTCGCGATCTCCAGGCGATGGCGGGATCACCGACGTCGAGCACGGGGCGGGCAGGTCGGCGAGTTGGTTGCTGATCAAGTCGGCGTGGCTTCTCAGAAACTCGGGCCAGTCTTCGATGCGCGCGAGCTGTGCCGGGTCGGCGAGAGCTGCGAGGAGGCGTCGCGCGCGATCCTCCAGGACCTGGTCCTCGAGGCCAGGTGCCTCCGGTGCGTCGCCAGGCGGCGAGGTCGGCACCGGGGGAAGACCCGACAAGATTCCCGGGATGGCGAGCGCAGCTAACGAACGCGAGACATCCACGTCGTCCCCACGGACGAATTGATCGCCGAACACACGAGCTACGAGCGCAATGGCGAGCACGCGTCGCGGCAGCATCGCGGCGTACGGGGTCGGTTGGGCCAGTGTCGTCATCGCCCCACGCACCGCTTCGATGCGGTCCTCTTCCTCCGCGACTGTCGGCATACGTTCGCCGTCGAGTCGTTCGAGGAACCTTTCGTACCAGCCGAAGCGGCTGCCGAGGCGATAGGCCGGCACCAGGTTCGCGACCTGAGTGCGCCGGTCGTCGTCCTCAACGCTGGCGCGATCGATCGCACCCAAGATGGTGATCAGGTCCGTGATCTCGCTCACGTCACCCAGCCATCGCGGGTGCCGGGCTGCTCGACGCCGCCGCGGTCAAGCGCCACGGCGGTGCCCACCAATGTCCAGGGCACGCCCGGCACGAGCCTGAACGCAGCATCGGAGCTGGCCAAGTCATCGAGTTCATACATCGCTGCCCCACGCCGTGTCATCGACCACGGTGCAAACAGAGCCTAACCGCCCGAGATCGCGCCGACACTGGACGGGCGGGCGCGGGGGTCGTCCACGGCGGACGACATCGCCAGAGCATGGTCGCCACATCGCCGTCACGCGCCACCGCGACCGCTCTGAACGTGCAGGCGGCGGCGGTTCGGTGGTCGGTCTGTCAGGTAAGCCGTAGCCTGCCTGGTCGTGCTGGTCGCAGCGAGTGGCGAGGGTCAACCCAGTCGGCGGTAGGGAGTTGGTGTGGACGATCGACAGCACAGCAGTAGCGATCCTCGATCGGGGTCGAGACTCGACCCGGCTCAAGGTGTGAGGGCGCTCGTCGACGTGCAGCGCCGTGGTCTGCTCGCGGCGAACGAGCTGGTTGAACGGCTGGTCCGCTCCGTCGACGGCGACCGCGACAGTCCCGCCGGGCCGCACGACACGAGCGCCGGTGAGGCCGCGTTGCACCGCGATGCCGCCGCGCCCTCGGCCGGCGGACTGACCGATGACCTCGTGCGTCTCTGGGTGGAGGTCGTTCGGCTCGGTCTCGACACGTTCGGCCCGCTCTTGACGCGGGCTGGCCCGGGCGGCCCCGAAGGTGACGCGCGCGGGGCGACGCTCGATGTCGCCACCGCGGCCTCGACGGGCGTCGTGCGCGTGAGTGTCGTGCCCCCGGCCCCGTCCTCGGACGGTGGCACCGACCGCGCCGGCGCGGAGGTGTGGCTGCACAACGGCAGCGCCGCGGACTACTCCGACGTCGCATTGCACTGCGGCGATCTGAGGGCGTCCGACGGGGCGGTGCTGCCGGCTGCGTCGGTGCGGTTCGACCCCTCCGTCGTTGATCTCCCCGCCCGGTCGAGCCGCGGTGTCGCGGTCTCGGTGGGTGCCGACGTGCCCCCCGGCACCTATCGCGGCGTGGTGCTGGCGGCCGGCGTCCCCGATGCGTGGCTGCCCATCGAGGTCGTGATGGGCGACGACCAGCACGAGGGCTGATCTCGTGACGACGGCCCTAGGCGATGTGGCGCCTGGCGACGGAGCGCGCGGCGACGGAGGGCAAGGCGCCAGGCACGACGTCCCCGCATCCGGAGACACGACCTTGGTGGAGGAGCGGTTGCGCACGGTAGGTCGCGACATCCGGCGGGCGATTCTGGCCGCGGTGCCCGATGTCGAACCGCATGACAATTTGTACCGCCTGGTCCGGTCTTATCCCACCCGGCCAGGCAAGGCGATCCGGCCGGCGCTGTGCCTAGCGACGTGCCGGGCGTTCGGTGGGACCGACGAGGACGCGCTCCCGTCGGCGGTAGCCATCGAGATGCTCCACAACGCCTTCCTCGTGCACGACGACGTCGCCGACGGCAGCGCGCGCCGGCGCGGGCGGCCCACGCTGCCCGCCGAGTACGGCACCGGGCTGGCCCTCAACGCTGGCGACGCGTTGGCGATCCTCGCGAACCAGGTGGTGCGCCGACATGCCCACAGGCTCGACGACGCCCTCGCCGATCGCCTGCTCGAGGAGTTCGACACGATGGCGCTGCGCACGCTCGAGGGACAGGCGACCGAGCTCGGCTGGCAGCGCGACGCCGTGGCCGACCTGCGGCCCGAGGACTACCTCGACCTCATCATGCACAAGACCTGCTGGTACACGACCATCCACCCGTTGCGCGTAGGCGCCCTCCTCGGCTCCGGCGGGCGGGCCGATCTGCGGCCCATGGTGCGCTTCGGCTTTTACCTCGGCGCCGCGTTCCAGATCCAGGACGACCTGCTGAACCTCGTAGGTGACGAGTCGCTCTACGGCAAGGAGATCAACGGCGACCTGCGCGAAGGCAAACGCACTCTGGTTCTCATTCACCTGGCGGCGCACGCCGAGGGGTCGGACCGCGTCGCTGTCGACCGCTACCTGCGGTGCTCAACGGCCGCGCGCACGCCGGAGGTGATCGCTGACATCCGGGCCCTCATCGATGCCTACGGCAGCATCGAGTTCACCCGCGCATATGCGGCGGGTATCGCGGGCTCGGCGGC
>JALZAA010000395.1 GCA_030948625.1 Actinomycetota bacterium | reverse complement strand
CGCGCGTGCGCGCGCTGGATAGGAGTGTCAGGGGTGGATGATCTGATCTGCCGAAAATGTGGGGAGGCTTGGGACCCGACTCTTCTGCATGATCTCGCTGCTCCCTACAGCCAGGCGATGAAGCAGTTCCGCCGTGAAGGATGTGTGACCTTCGGGATTGACTGTACGAAGTACGCACGCATTGCGCTCAATACTGTGACGAGGTATCGGGTGCACCGCTCACGAAGGAAGCGCGGCGGAAGTCCTACATACCAGCCGTTCTGCGGCATCCGGCGCCCTACAGAGGCGTGGTACGAAGCTGGCAAGCCCGAAGGAAACATCGCGGGGGCCCACCGCGTGGGTGCTGGACCGGACCTCCTCTGCGAGCGCTGCTTCGACGCCGCGTCGGATGCCCGGGTGTGGAAGCCGGATCGATTCGCAGAGCCATACGAGTGGCCACAGCAGGATACGAGCGGACGACGCCACCGTGGGCCGTTCCGTTTCAACCTGACAAAAAACGATGTTCGCTTTGTCCGCGCGGCTCAGCTGAATGGGGAACCAGTTGCGTGCCACCGGACGAGACAGCGGCTTCGTGCCGGGGGCGATATGTCGGAGAGTCCCGGCTTTGACGACCGAGGACGAGCGACAGACGAATGGATCGAGTTCAAAGTCCCAAAGCGCGATGCAGTGCTTCTCTGGGGCCTCGCGGATGGCGAGAGGCCGTCAGAGAAGACCGAATCGCTCATCGAGGGGCTGGTGGAGTTAGCGAAGCCTCTTCCGCGTGGCGGCATGGCGTTGCCCATATCGGAACTGGCGATCTTTCAGGAAGAACGAGAGGTGCGCCGGCGGGTACGTCGGCAGTAGTTGCGGCGGCGGGGCACATCGTCACAAACCGCTCGGTGACGACGTACACGTATCGCCGAACCGAACAAGGCAGCCAAGCGCCCAACGACGCCGAGTAAGAAGGCGGTTGGTGTATGGCTCGATTCTGTGCGGTCGTCGTTTCGTTGGGCGCAGAGACGTCATCGCGCAGGTGTCGTCTGCTGCACCTGGAACCAAGTCAGCAGCGACGACGCCCGGCGGATCAAGTCGTGGGTACCGCGCGCTCCCCCTCAGTCGCGCTCACCCAGAAGAGTATTTGCGCGAAACGCGGGTAATTTCGGATTTCTTCGAGGTGATGACTCGCGGTTTGCTAGCTCGTCAGTTGCCCCGTCTGCCCAGCCCCCAGGTCGCCCATCAGTGAGAAGTTGAACCCCGCTCGGGCGGCGTGGGATATCGAGCAAACGGTTTCGCCTTGACCGGTACGGTCGTGAACTGTGCTCAGAACCCAAGCGCTGACGATCGAGGTTGCTGGGCGCGTCGTCGTCGATGACGCCTCGTTGACGGTCCACGCGGGCGAAAAGGTCGGTCTCGTGGGACGAAATGGCGCGGGCAAGACCACCCTTTTGCGCACGATCGTCGGCGACCGCCCTCCGACGAGCGGGCGGGCGCAGGTGACGGGGGCGTTGGGATTCCTGCCGCAGGACCCGCGCGCCTACCGAGCACGGGCGAAGGACGTCGCCATGACGTACGTGCTTTCCGCTCGGCGACTCGACGTCCAGCGTGAGCGGCTCGAGACGTTCCGCCGCGACATGGAAGACGACCCCAATGATCGCGCGATTCGCCGCTTCTCGAACGCCGAGCTCGCCTTCCGCGACGCAGATGGGTATCGGGCCGAGTCGGACGTCTATCGGATCCTCGCGGGACTCGGGCTCCCGGCGGACCGTGCGCTGGTCGCGTTGGACGCGTTGTCCGGTGGCGAACGACGCCGAGTCGAGCTCGCGCACATCCTGTTTGGTGGGACCGACAATCTGGTGCTCGACGAACCCACGAACCATCTCGACGTCGACGCGAGGGAATGGTTGATGGGGTTCTTACGCGCGTTTCGCGGCGCGCTTCTCGTGGTGAGCCACGACCTCCAGATTCTCGACCACGCCATCACAAAGGTCCTTCACCTCGACGACGGCGATGTGCGCCAGTACAAGGGCACGTATTCGCAGTACGTCGCCGCCCGGGCGAAGGATGAGGACCGACTTCGACGCATCGAAGCGCGTCAGCACGCCGAGATCGGCCGGCTCTCCACCCTCGCCGACCGGATGCGCCATTCGAGCGCGAAGCGCGCGCGACAGGCGAAGACCCTCGACAAGCGTGTGGAACGGCTCGCCGCCGAAGCGGTCACGCCGATCCGCGCTGCCCGCAGCGCGCGCTACCGCTTCCCGCCGCCGCCGCACAGCGGTCGCGATGTCCTACAGATCGACGGCCTCACGAAGGCGTTCGGTGGCCGCACTATCTGGTCGGACCTTGCGTTCGCTCTGCGGCGGGGCGAGCGCCTGCTCGTGCTTGGCCTCAACGGCGCCGGCAAAACGACGCTCCTGCGCATTCTCGCCGGCCTCGAGCCGCAGGACGCCGGCGATGTGGTGTTCGGTACCGGCGTCTCGGTCGGCTACTACGCGCAGGAACACGAAGGAGTCATCGCGGGCACGAAGGTGATCGATCATCTCCGCCACGGCACGCTCACGACCGAGACCGAACGGCGCGGTGTGCTCGGTGCGTTCGGCCTGACGGGCGACGTCGCGTTCCAAGACGCCGGCACTCTGTCGGGCGGCGAGAAGACGAAGCTCGCCCTCGCTCAACTCGTTGCCGGCCGTCACAACCTGCTACTGCTCGACGAGCCCACCAACAACCTTGATCCACCGTCGCGCTCCGCGATCGGCACTGCGCTCTCGTCGTGGCCCGGTTCCATCGTGTTGGTGAGCCACGACGCCGAATTCGTCGACGCGCTCGCGCCCGATGTTGCGCTACTGCTACCCGATGGCACGCTCGACTACTGGAGCAACGACCTGCTTGACCTGGTGCCGCTCGCGTAGCCGGAATCGCTCTGCGCGTCAGCTAGGCAGTCGAACCGACATGACCCGAGACCTTCCGCCGTAGCTCGGCGGAGCGGTTCGGCCCCGCGCCCATCGCTAGCCTGGTTGCCGTGCGTGAGCCGTACTGGCGGGGTGCCGCCGAGGACGAGGCGATGCAGGAGGAGCACGGCTTCCTCTGGCGAGCGCTGCTCGACACGATCGACATCGACTTGGCGGGACGCCGAGTGCTCGACGCCGGGTGCAACCGGGGTGGCGTCCTGCGGCTGCTCGTCGACGAGTCTGGGATCGCGGAGGGTTACGGCTACGACCCGGCGTCGGGGGCGATCGACGAC
>JALZAA010000390.1 GCA_030948625.1 Actinomycetota bacterium | reverse complement strand
ACGAGGGCTGGGACGTCCTCGTCCTCGAGGCGCAGCCCGACCCCGGCGGCGCCGTCCGCAGCGGCGAGCTCACCGAGCCCGGCTTCGTCCACGATCGGTTCAGCGCGTTCTACCCGCTCGCGGTCGCTTCCCCCGTCATTCGCGCTCTCGACCTCGAGGACTTCGGGTTGCGGTGGCGGCGCGCCCCTGTCGCGCTCGCGCACCCGACGCCCGACGGCGAGTGCGCGGTGCTTTCGACCGACGTCGAGGAGACCGCGGCATCCCTCGACAACTATCGGCCCGGCGACGGCGACGGCTGGCGCGAGCTGTACGCGCGCTGGCAGCGGGTATCGCGCCACCTCGTCGACGCCCTGCTCACGCCGTTCCCACCGGTGCGCGCGGGCGGGCGCCTGGCCGCCGCTCTCGGTCCGCGCGAATGGGCGCACTTCGCACGGTTCGCGCTGCTACCGGTGCGCGCCATGGCCGCCGAGACGTTCTCGGGCGCGGGTGGCCCGTTGCTGCTCGCCGGCAACACGCTGCACACCGACCTCTCACCTGAGCAGACGCTCGGCGGCCTCTTCGGCTGGATGCTCGCGTCGCTCGGCCAGGAGCACGGCTTTCCGGTCCCGGAAGGGGGTGCCGGCAGGCTCACCGACGCGCTCGTTCGCCGGCTCGAGGCGCGTGGCGGGCGCGTGGTCTGCTCGACACCGGTCACGGCGATCGAGGTGCGGGGTCGACGCGCGGTCGCGGTGCGCACGGCGCATGGTGACGAGATCGGCGTGCGACGCGCGGTGCTCGCCGATGTGGGCGCGCCCGCGCTGTACGGCTCGCTGGTACGCCCGGAGCACTTGCCGCCGCGCATCCTCGACGGCATGCGCCGGTTCGCGTACGACCACGCCACCGTGAAGATCGACTGGGCGCTCGACCGCAAGATCCCCTGGTCGGCCGAACCGGCTCGGCGCGCAGGCACCGTGCACCTGGGCGACTCGCTCGACCATCTCACCGAATACTCGGCGCAGCTCGTCACCGGCCGCATCCCGGCTCGGCCCTTCGTGCTGATCGGCCAGATGACGACCTCGGACCCGACCCGGTCACCCCCGGGAACAGAAGTCGTCTGGGGCTACACGCACGTCCCGCACCGGGTGCACGGCGACGCCGGCGGCGACCTGTCGGGCAAGTGGGACGCGGGCGAGACCGACGCGTTCGTGGCGCGCGTCGAGCGGGAGCTGGAGATGCGCGCGCCGGGCTTCACCGACGGGATCATCGGCCGCCATGTCCTCACGCCGCCGATGCTCGAAGCCGAGGACGCCAACCTGGTGAACGGGGCCGTGAACGGTGGGACCGCGCAGCTGCACCAGCAGCTGATCTTCCGGCCCACAATCGGCCTCGGGCGCGCCGAGACGCCGATCAAGGGGCTGTTCCTGGCGTCGGCGTCGGCGCACCCGGGTGGGGGTGTGCACGGCGCCTGCGGCGCCAACGCTGCGCGTGCGGCCCTGTTCGCGGAGCGCCGGCGCAAGGTTTTGGCGTCGCTCAGCCCCAATAATCCGGGCCCTCCGACGCCAAAATCCTTGAGGCCTGGGTAGCTACCAGGGCATCGAGACGCCGCCGTTGGGCCGGATGGTCTGGCCCGTGATGAACGACGCGGCGTCGGAGACGAGATAGAGGATCGTCCACGCGACGTCGTCGGCGGTGCCGACGCGTCCCAGCGGCGACATCGCCCCGAATCGCTGCTTGTACTGCGCGAGGCGCTCCTCGTTCACGTTGCCGTCGGGGTCCACGAAGTGCTGGCGCGAGAAGTTCGTGAGGATGACGCCCGGGGCGAGCGCGTTGACGCGAATGCCGTGCTGGCCCGCCTCCATCGCCAGCGTCTTCGTGAACATCGCCACCGCTGCCTTCGTCATCGAGTAGCACGCAAGCGTGGGGGCGGGCGTGTCGATCGCGCCCGACGAGATGTTCACGATGCTGCCCGAGCCCTGCGGGGTCATCACACGCAGCGCGGCCTGGCATCCGTAGAAAACGCTTTTGAGGTTGATGGCGAGGATGCGCTCGAGCTCGTCGTCAGTTACGTCCGCGATCATCTGGTTGTGCGGGATGCCGGCGATGTTGCCCATGATGTCGACGCGCCCGTACTCGCCCGCGGCCCGGTCGACCAGCGCATCGATGTCGCCGTGCTTCGTGACGTCGGCGCGCAGCGGCAGCGCCTTGCCGCCATGCGCGGCGATGTCGTCGGCGGTCGCCTGCGCGCCCTTCTCGTCGATGTCGCCCAGCACGACCGTCGCTCCGGCCCCGGCCAGGACGTGGGCGGTCGCGCGCCCGATACCGCTGGCAGCGCCGGTGAGCACCGCAACCCGACCCGACAGGTCGAACGCCTCTCCGACGTCGGTCGTGGCGGATACCTCAGTCATGCCTACTCCTCGCCTGTCTGCGGCCCGTCGCCGGATCTGACACCCCGTCAGCCGTGAGCCTACGCAGGCGCCCCGGAAACACGCAGCCCGGGTGTCAAGCTCTTGCGGTGGTGACAGAGCTCACGGTGGTCAGCCTCAACCTGCACGGCGGGCAGCGGACCCGCCGCATCTCGACGCCGCGCCCTCGCCAGCGCGGCCTGCCGTCCGAGCGGGCCGCGTCGAACGGCGCCTTCGACGTCGCGGCCGTCCTGAGATCATTCGACGCCGACGTGCTCGTCCTGCAGGAGTCGTGGTGGCCGGACGACACCACCGCCGCCGTCGACGCGGTGGCTGCCGATTGGGGAGGCACGGTGCATGCGGCCATGTTCGGGCGCGGCGTCGCCGAGCCGTGGCCGCACTATGCCTCATCGCCACGCGCAGTCGGAAGCATCGGAATCGCCGTGGTGAGCCGGCTGCCGGCCCGCCTGGTGGCCGACTTGTCGTTGGGGAACGCCCCCGACCCGGCCCCCCATCGGCGTGCTCAGCACGTGGCGCTCGACGTCGACGGCCACCCTCTCGACCTCGTCGCCGTGCACCTCAGCTCGCGGCTCCCCTACGCGCCGCCGATGCAGCTCCGCAGCCTCCGCGGGCAGTTGCCGCCTCCCGAGCGACGCGCCGTCATCGTGGGCGACTTCAACCTGTGGGGCCCCGCCGTCAGCGCCATGCTCCCGGGCTGGCGACGCGCCGTGCGTGGGCGCACATGGCCCGCACACCGCCCGCACAGCCAGATCGACCACGTCCTCGTGCGCGACGACGTCGAAGTCGTCGACGCCGAGGTTCTCGAGGAAGTCGGCTCCGATCACCGACCGGTGCGGGTGACGCTGCGGCTGCCGTGATCAGACGGGCGGCAGACCTGCGTACGCGCGCATCTCGTTGTAGACCGTGAGCACCTTGCCGGCGTAATCGGATGCCGCGGCCCAGTTTCCGTTGCCCATGTCGTTCCAGTTCGGCGCCTTGCCCTTGGGGCTCACGAAGTTGAAGGTGGGGTCGGCGCACGGCGTCTGCAGCGGTGGTTCCGAGCAGCTCGTCGCCGACGGGTCGGCGTAGGCGCGCAGGTGCTGGATCTGGGCGCGCACCCCGGTCTCGGCGGCGGGGAAGCTGCCGCTCATGCCGCCGTAGTTGTTGTTCCCGCAGTCCACCTGGCCGCCGTAACGGAACCATCCCGTCTCGACGAGCGCCTGGGCGAACGCGATGTCACCGCGGACGTCCTCGAGGTTGCCGTGCCAGGCGTAATAGCTGGACAGGTCCTCGACCGAGACGGTCAGGCAGGGGGAACCCGGGGGCTGATTGGCCCAGAAGTAGCCGGCGATCTGCTCGGCCGTGAGGCTGGACTGCCCCATGACGGGGACGGGGCCCTGGGCTCCCGGCCCGAAGCAGCCGGCGGCGAGGACCGCCAGGGCCGCCAGCAGGGCGAGCGGCGCGAAACGGCGGAGGCGGTGCATCGGTCGAGTCATCGGCCTGCCATCCGGTGGACTGAAGCAGAAGTTGTAGATGTTGCGGAAGGGGCTGAAGTGGCCCCAGAGGCTAGCCGCGATCGAGCTCGGCCGCGATCGCCCGCCGGGCCGGGAGCCCGGCGTCGGGGTGCAGCACCGCTGCCAGGGCCTCGATCCCGTCGACGACCCGGGGACCGGGCGCACGTAGTAGCCGGCGGCGTCGACGGCAATCATCCGGGCGCCTGGAAACACCGGGAGGGTGGCGGCTTGGGCTCGGGCGTCGTCGAGGCCGAAACCGCACGGCGCCACCATCACTGCGGCCGGAGCGACTGCCCGGGCTTCGGCCCAGCCGATCTCGCGCGAGTGCGCGCCCGCCTCGCCGAGGAGCACCCGGCCGCCGGCCCGCTCCACCATCTCGGGCAGCCAGTGGCCGGCGACGAACGGCGGATCGATCCACTCGAGCGCAAGCGTGGGCACCGGCGTGCGGTCGGCGACCGCGTGCTCGACGGAAGCGATCCGATCTCGGAGCCCGTCGACGAGCGCGTCCGCACGGTCGGGCACGCCGGCGCGCCGTCCGACCTCCATGATCGTGGTGAGGATGTCTTCGATCGTGTGCGGGTCGAGCGAGACGACGTCCGCGTGGCACCCGAGACGGTCGAGCGCAGCGCTGACGTCGCCGGCCGGCACCGCGCAGACCTGGCACAGGTCCTGGGTGAGGATCACGTCAGCAGGGACGTCTCGGAGGTAGTCGACGTCGAGGACGGTGAGTGGCTCACCGCGCGCCGATCGTTCGCGCACCTCCCGATCGATCTCGGCGGCGCTCATGTCGGCAGCGAGTGCACTGCGCGTGACGACGCGCTTCGTGCGCGCCGCGGCCGGTTCGTCGCACTCGAAGGTGACCCCGATCAGCTCGTCGTCGAGTCCGAGCGCGTAGACGATCTCGGTGGCGGCAGGGAGGAGCGAGAGGATGCGCACGTCACCTCCGGTTGGCGGCGACGTAACTGCGGTACACGGCGAGGAGTGCGGTCTTCTGCTCGTCGCTCAGATCGGTGTCGGCGCGGATCGCGTCTTCGGTGCCACGTTCGCCGCCATCGCCGGCCTCGTCGTCTTCGAGGAGCCCGGCCTGGGCTAGGAGCGTCTCCGCCGACACGTTGAGGGCCTGCGCGATCGACTTGAGGACGCGCACGGAGGGCTCGTGGAGGCCGCGCTCGACCTGGCTCAGGTACGGGTTGGAGATGCGCGTGCGCTCGGCGAGGTCGCGCAGGGAGAGGTTCGCGAGCTTGCGCTGGCTCCTGATGAAGCTGCCCAGCGCCTCGAGGTGTGCGTGCCAGGCGTCAGTGGTCACGTCTCTCCATTGTCGCCGTCGCGAGCTCCGGCCTTGCGATGACGGTCGGCAAAGCCGCCGTCGCCGCGAGATGAGCGTACGGGGAGGGACGGGGGGCGACCCTCCCCGCACGCGGTGAATCGGGTCAGCCGGACGCGGGCTTGCCGTCGAGCTGGAGCGCGTCGACGAGCTTCCTCGCGAAATCCCGCTGGGTGTCGATGACCTGCTCGGCGTAGCCGAACGCCCGGTCGACGACCTGGCCCGGGGCGGGCAGGCGGTCGGTGTACGGCACGTCGGACCACGAGGGCAGCTTGTCGGCCACGATCTTGACCGCGTCGACGACGGCGTCCTGGCCGGTACGAACGACGTCCAGCACCTTGTCCTGGACGTCGGTGATCTCGAGAACAGCCACGGGGTACTCCTTCTTCTCTGGGGTCTGAGATGTCTCTGGGGTCTGAGATGTCTCGGGGGGTCTGGGTGCTCGGTGATTTCGTTCCCCTCCGACGTGCTAACTATATCAAGCACCTGCTCACCCCGTCAAGACTCATCGCTACACTGAGGGCATGGCGACCAGTCCGCGCATCGGACTCGTCCTGGGCGCCGGGGGCGCCGTCGGCCACGCCTACCACGGCGGGGTGCTCGCCGCGCTCGAAGAGGTGACGGGCTGGGACCCACGCGACGCCGAGGTGATCACGGGGACGTCCGCGGGCTCGGTCGTCGGCAGCCTCCTCCGGGCGGGCTTCTCCGCCCCCGACCTCGCAGCGCGCTCGACCGGCGACGCGCTCTCGGCCGAAGGACAGGCGCTGCTGAACCGGGCGGGCACCGACGGTAGACCGGTCTCGATCCCGAGCCGCCCCCCGCGCCGGCGAGGGCTCCCGCGCATGGCCTCGCCGGCGCTGCTGGCACGAGCGGCGCTCCGGCCGTTCTGGATGAACCGGCCCGGCGTGATGCTCGCCGGCGCGTTGCCGGCCGGGGGTGTCCCGACCGACCTCATCTCGACCGGACTGCGGAAGCTGTTCGGGACGGACTGGCCGGAGCGCGAGCTCTGGCTGACTGCGGTGCGGCTCAGTGACGGTCGTCGCGTCGTGTTCGGCCGCGACGGCGCCCCGGTCGCGCACGTAGCCGACGCGGTCGCGGCATCATGCGCGATCCCCGGGTTCTTCGAGCCGGTGACCATCGACGGTGTCTCCTACGTCGACGGAGGCGCGCACTCCCCCACCAACGCCGATCTGCTCGTCGACCGGTCGGGCGACCTCGACCTCGTCATCGTGAGCTCGCCGATGTCTGTCGCCGGCAACCGGCTCCGGCCGTCGCTCGACCTCCCGGCCCGCCGTATGTGCCGGCTCTACCTCGGGCAGGAGGTCGCGCGCATCAGGCGCCGCGGCGTTCCGGTCCTCGTGTTCCAGCCCACCGGCGCCGACCTCGCCGCGATGGGTCTGAACGCCATGGACCCGCAGCGACGCGGTCCGGTCACGAACCAAGCTCGCGATTCTGCGCGTCGAAAGCTGGAACGCGCCGAAGTCCGTGAGCTCGTCTCTCTCTTCTCAACAGCGAGCACGAGCGCACGCTGACGATTCGTGTCACGGAGCGTGACTATCCGGCAGCTTGCTCCAGCTGCATGCGCTCGTACTCGGCGCCGGTGTCTTCCCAGTCCTCGTACTCGAGCACGCCGAGCTCACCGAACTTCTGACGCAGCCAGCCGTCGCCGGCGTCGAGCAGCCCCAGCTTCTTGAGGTTGGGGACGATCTTCGAGAACAGCATCTTGCGGAACTCGCGCTGCATCGGCGCGTCGAGCATCACGCGCGTGCACTCCTTCACCGGCAGCCCCGCCCACTCCCAGACCTCCTGGCCGAGGAACCGGTCCCGCATCTTCACCGCGGCGTCGTAACAGAACTCCTGTCGCTCACGGACGTCGGCGTAGTCGAGATCGGCATACGCCTCCTTGAGCGAGAGGACCCCGAATGCGACGTGCCTGGCCTCGTCGGCCATCACGTACCGCGTGATCTGCTTGAGCAGCGGGTCAGGTGACGTCTGGTACTGGAAGCCGAACGCAGCCAACGCGAGACCTTCGACCATGATCTGCATGCCGAGGTACGTCATGTCCCAGCGCGAGTCGGAGACGACGTCATCGAGCAACGCGCGCAGGTGGACGTTGATCGGGAACTCGTGCGCCAGCTTCTCCTTCAGGTAACGGGCGTACACCTCGACGTGTCGCGCCTCGTCCATGACCTGGGTAGCCGCGTAGTACTTGGCATCGATCCACGGGACCTGCTCGACGATCTTGGCCGTGCAGATGAGTGCGCCCTGCTCGCCGTGCATGAACTGGGACAGCACCCAGGCCTGCTGGGCGGCCCCGAGGTCGTACCACTCGTCTTCGGACAGCTTCTCGAACGGCGTTCCCGCGCGCTCGAGCGCCATCGTGGTGTTGAGCGGGTTGTTCGGGTCGCGGGCGATCTTCCACGGGTCGACGTCGACGTCCCAGTCGATGTCGGTCGACACGTTCCACATCGACGTCTTCGCCTTCTCGTAGAGCTTGCCGAGCGCGTCGCGGCTGCGGCCGTAGTCCCACGTGAACAGCGCGTCGCCGGCCGAGCGCACCGTGTGCACGGCTTCGCGCTTCTCTGCGTCAGAGACGGTCTCGGCCAGCTCTTCCACCGTGCCCGAACGGATCTCTTGCTCCTCGACCGCCATGCCTGCTCCTTCGCGCTCAACCCGGTTCGGGATCAGTGGTGAACACTCATTCTCGCCGATTCTGATTCGCCGCGACGGCGTCCGCGGATGCTCGGAGCTCCTCGGAAGGCTGAGGGGCCGCGCCGACTCCAGGCCGGTCAACCCGTTCGGGCTCCTCGGCAACCTCTTCGAACTCTTCTGCGGCCCCGCCCGCCAGCTTGAGCAATTCGGACATCCCGTCCTCGACGCCGCGGCACAGGACTCCGATGTCGGGTGCTGTGTCGTAGTCACCTGTGACACCGAAGTTGACCATGCCGTTGTAGGAGAAGATGGCGACGCCGACCCGGATGTGCGCGGCGATGGGCACGAACGGGAACGCCTCGAGCATCTGCCGGCCCACCGCGTACAACGGAATCTGCGGGCCCGGCACATTCGTCGTCACCGTGTTCACGTTTCGCTGAGGGATGCGGAACGCCACCCGCGTGCCTACGGCCAAGAGCAACGCGGGCGCGAAGCCCGACAACGACGTCAGCACCTCACCCGCGACGGCCTGCTTGGACTCCTTGAGCCCGTCCATCTGGGCGCGGATCGCGGCGAGCCGCTCCGCAGGATCGGCGATGCCGACGGGGAGCTCGGCGAACATCGCCGAGACGCGGTTGTTGTAGTCGCCGCGCTCGTCGGCGAGGCGCACGGACACGGGCACGAGCGTGCGCACGACGCGCCCTTCCGGTGACTCGTCACGCGAGATGATCAGGTCGCGAAACCCGCGCGTCAGCGCGGTGAGCACGACGTCGTTGACCGTCCCACCCAACTCGGTGCGAATGCGCTTGATGTCGGACAGCGTCGTCCGGGCCCAGTCCCACCGCCGGTGCGGTCCGATCGGACCGTTCAGCGACGACTCGACCGTCGGTCGCACGAGCCCCGCCATCGACGCGGCGCCGCGCGCGGCGTCGGCGAACAATCCGGCCAGTTGCCGCCAGCCCCGCGTCGCGGATCGCAGGGCGCGGAACTGCTCGTACGGGCTGATCACCAGATCGCCGACAGCATCGGCGACGACACGCGCGTCGGACGGCTCGGTTTCGGGCCGCCACGTGTCCGGCGTCGGACGGGAAGGGTCGCGCTCGGAGTCGAGCACGACCGCGAGCAGGTCGGAGCCCGACACGCCGTCCACCATGCAGTGGTGCACCTTCGACACGATCGCCCAGTGGCCGTCCTGCAGGCCCTCGACCATCCACATCTCCCACAGCGGCTTCGTGCGATCCAGCTGCTGGGCCATGAGGCGGCCGACGAGGTTGCGCAGCTCGCGGTCGCCTCCGGGCGGCGGGAGCGCCGTGTGGCGAAGGTGGTACCCGAGATTGAAATGCGGGTCGTCGACCCAGAGGGGGCGACCGATCCCGAGAGGCACGAACCGCACCTTCTGGCGGTAGCGGGGCACCAGGGGGAGCTTGCCGGCGACGAGATCGGCGAACTCGCCGTACTCCGGGGCGGGCCCCTCGAAGATCGCCACCGACCCGATGTGCATGGGGTTCGAGTCGCTCTCGACGTGGAGGAACGACGCGTCCAGCGGGCTCATGCGATCCATGGCGGACCTCCGTTCCGGCTCCGCGCGGGAGGGTACCGCGCACTCGCCAAGGGTGTGGCCGGCGGGTAGCACGCCCTGGAATCAACAGACCGTAGAGGTCTGGTCCCTCGGCGGCGATCCGCCGGCCGCCTTCGCTTCTACCCGCGTACCGGACGACTCACACGCACGGGCCGCTGACGGGCTCTAGTACTGGAGCAGGGCGCGAAGGTCGCGGGCGATGTCCTCCACCTGTGGCAGGACGGCGCGCTCGAGGGTGGGCTCGTAGGCGACCGGTGTATCGAGTGCCGCGAGGCGCCACACGGGCGCGTCGAGGTACTCGAAGCACTCGTCGGCGATCCACGCTGCGACCTCGGCGCCGAACCCGCATTGCAGCGTGTCCTCGTGCAGCACGAGCACCCGACCGGTCTTGGCCAACGACTCGGCGACGATCTCGTGGTCCCAGGGCACGAGGGTCCGCAGGTCGATGATCTCGACCGCGCCACCCTCCGGGTCGATCTCGTGTGCCGCAAGCTGCGCCCGATGCACGGTTGCGCCCCATGTGACGACCGTGATGCGCTCGCCCCGCGTGACATGCGCTCCCTTCCCGAACGGGAGCATCCAATCGGGCGGGGGAAGCGGATCGCGGTTGTAGCCCTGGCGGTACAGGTGCTTGTGCTCGAGGAACAGCACCGGGTCCTCACACTGGAACGCCGTGCGCAGCAACCCGGCCGCGTCCCGCGCCCGCGACGGGAAGGCGACGAGCAAGCCCGGCACGTGAGCGAAGATCGACTCGCCGCATTGCGAGTGCCAGATCGATCCACCCGTGAGGTAACCCCCGATGGGCGCGCGCAACACCATCGGGCACGTGAACGCGCCGTGCGATCGCCAGCGGAGCGTCGCGGCCTCCGACTTGATCTGTTGCATCGCGGGCCAGATGTAATCGAAGAACTGCACCTCGGGGCAGGGGCGAAGGCCGCGCGTGCCCTGCCCGATCGCGCGACCGACGATGTTGGCCTCGGCGAGCGGCGTGTTGTAGCACCGGGCGATGCCGAACTCCGTCTGCAACCCGTGGGTGATGCCGAAAACGCCGCCCTTCCCCGGCACAGTCCCGAGCACCGCGGGGTCGGCGTCAGCGACGTCTTCGCCGAAGACGCGGATGCGCGCGTCGCTCGCCATCTGCTCATGCAGCGTGAGACGAATCGCCTCCCCGAACGTCACCGGCTCGCCGGCGCCGTCGCCTCCGGGCGGATCGGCTGGGAGCGCGGCGACAGGCAGCGGCGCCACGAGATGGTCGGTGATGCCCTCGGGGTCGGGACGGGCACCGGCCAGCGCTTCCTTCGCCGCCGCCGCGACCATCTCACCGGCTTCGGCTCGGATCTCCTGTGCGCGAGCGGGTGTCAGCACGCGGCATCGGATCAACGCCTGCTCGAGGAGCAGGATGGGATCGTGCTCGGCCTCGTCGGCGAGCTCGTCGGAAGACCGGTATTTCTTCTGGTCGTCCGACAGCGAGTGCGAAT
>JALZAA010000379.1 GCA_030948625.1 Actinomycetota bacterium | reverse complement strand
GACACACCGTTCGCTCCGATGGTCGGGATCGCCATGGCCGCCGAGGCCACCGAGAGTCTGCGGGTCGGCACGCTGGTGCTCGGCAACGACTACAAGCACCCGGCGGTGGTGGCCAAGGAGTTCGCCACCCTCGATGTGCTCTCAGACGGGCGAGTCGAAGCCGGGATCGGTGCGGGCTGGATGCGCGTCGACTACGAGGCCCTCGGGTTTCGCTACGACTCGCACGGCACGCGCATAGAGCGCCTCGAGGAAGCGATCGCCATCTTCAAGGGAGCGTGGGGCCCTGGGCCGTTCTCTCTCAACGGACGTCACTACCGGATCACCGACTACGACGGCATCCCGAAGCCCGTGCAGCAGCCACGTCCGCCCATCCTGGTAGGAGGCGGCGGCCTGAAGGTGTTGCGGCTCGCCGGGCGGGAGGCCGACATCGTCGGCATCAACCCGAACCTGCGCGCCGGCGAGATCAACCGCGACGCGGCACAGGACACGCTGGCGTCGCGGACGAAGCAGAAGATCGAGTGGGTCCGCGAAGGTGCCGGCGACCGGTTCGACGACCTTGAGCTCCAGATCCGGTACTTCGTCGCCGTGATCACCGACGACCGGCACGGGCTCGCCGAGGCGATGGCACCCGCCGTCGGAATGGAACCGCACGAGGCGCTCGAGTCGGGCGTGGCGGTCGTCGGCACGGTCGACGAGTGCTGCGACATCCTCGTCCGCCGGCGCGAGGAATGGGGGGTGTCCTACATCGTCCTCGGCGACGACCAATTCGAGGCGTTCGCGCCGGTCGTCGATCGGCTCGCCGGGACATGACGGTCGGATGGCGCCCCTACGCGCTCGTGGCCATGCTCGCGGCCGGTACCGGGCTGATCGCGTGCGACCGTGGCGACGGCGCGAGCGAAGCCGGTGACGGCATCGGGAGCGCATGCGACTCAAGCACCGGCGGAACGCGAAGCAGCCGGAGACGGTGCGCGGCCTCGGCGACGGCGCGTACTTCTACATCAAGGGAACCGCGCAAGTTCCGTTCCTCGATCTCGTCGTGGGTGAGCGCGTGATGACGGTCGGCGTCTCCGGCAACGACCTGCATCCGGTGTCGAGCGACGAGGCCAAGCGCCTCGAGCGCGCGGCGGCCGAGCTGATCGTGAACCGACTGAAGCGCGGTGGCGGCTCGGCGTAGCGGTTCGGGTGCGGCCACCCTGCGGGAGGTGGTCGTGCAGTGGGGACGTATCGGCTGCACGGGCTTCGGTGGCCCGCCCGCGCACATCGCCTTGTTGCGCGAGCTCTGCATCGATCGGAAGCGGTGGCTGACGGCGCAGGAGTTCGAGGACGCCGTCGCGACCTGCAACCTGCTGCCCGGGCCCGCCTCGACGCAACTGGCGATCTTCTGCGCGTGGCGGGTCGCCGGACCCATCGGGGCGGTTGTCGGCGGCGCCGCGTTCATCGTCCCCGGGCTCGTCGTGATCATCGCGCTCGCTGCGGTGTTTCTCGCCGGCTCGCCGCCGGATTGGGTGCGCGGCGCGGGAGCGGGCGCGGGCGCGGCGGTGGCTGCGGTCGCTGTGCGCGCCGGTCTCGGGCTGGCTCCCGAGAGTTGGAGGCGTTCACCCTCGCACTGGCGTTGGCTCGCGTACGCCGTTCTCGGCGGTCTCGCCGCGGCCTCCGTGGGCGCGTGGCTCGTCCTCGTGCTCCTCGGCTGCGGCGCGATCGAAGTCGTGTTGCAGTCCACCGGTCGTGACGGGCGCATCGGCGCGCACATCTGGCCGCTCGCGGCCGCCGCGGCGGGCGCGACCGGCGGCGTGCTCGCCCTGATCTGGGTGGCGTTCAAGGTTGGCGCGCTGTCGTACGGCGGCGGGTTCGTGATCATCCCGCTGATGCAGGCGGATGCCGTCGACGCCTACCACTGGATGACCGATACAGAGTTTCTGAATGCGGTCGCGCTGGGTCAGGTGACGCCCGGCCCCGTGACGCAGACCGTCGCCGCCGTCGGGTACGCGGCCTACGGCATCGGAGGTGCGTTGCTCGCTGCGCTCGTCGCGTTCGGGCCCTCGTTCTCGTTCGTGCTGCTGGGTGCCAGGCGCTTCGACGACGTGCGGCGGAACGTCTACGTGCGCGCGTTTCTCGATGGGGCTGGACCGGCAGCCATCGGAGCCATCATCGGTGCCGCGATTCCGCTCGCGCTTGCCCTCGGCGAAGCGTGGCAGTTCGGCGTGCTCGCCGGCGCTGCTGCCGCGCTGCTCGTATTCCGGCGCGGCGTCGTCACGACACTGCTCGCAGCCGGCGCCGCAGGAGTCGTCGCGGCGCTCGTCGGAGCGCCGTTGCCCTAGAAGCGGGCTGGTATCCAGATTCCGAGCCGCTCGCGCAGCTCGTCGGCTGCTTCGGTGAGCAGATGCCCGGTGTCGGGGAACACGATGAGATCACCGCCGGTGAGCATCTGCACGAGCTTGCTCGTCTGGGGCGGAAGCAGCTCGTCACGTTCGCCGTGGAAGAGCAGGACCGGCGTCGCGCCGAGGCGCTCTGCCTCTTCGCACCCCGCCGACTGCGTCGCCAGGGTGACCACCCCCGCGGTGTCGTGACCGAGGACGATGCCGGCGCGGATGGCCACGGCACCGCCGAAGGAGTGACCCATGGTGATGAAGCGGCGCGCGCCGCGGCGGGCCGCGAGCTCGGCGACAGCCACGAGATCGTGGACACAGGCGCCGAGGTCGTTGGGCTTGCGGTATCCGACGCGCACCAGGCCGATGTCCTGGTCGGCGAAGCGCTCGCCGAGGTCGTGGTAGATGCCGTTCGCCGGTCCGAGGAGCCCTCCCATCGCGCCGCCGCACGCGATGACGACGTGCTCGAGCGCGGGGTCGCCGTGCCAGAGCAGCGTGAGCAACCCGGCCACGGTGTAGACCTCGACGTGCCGCAGGCGCTCGGTCACCTCGACTTCCTGCGATGCGATCGGCTGCAGCGCCTGGAACGGCGACGTCGGTTCGGCCACGTCCGGCACGCTACCGGCGGTTGATCGGAGTCGCTTTGGTACCCTGACTCCCTTCGCGGACGTGGCTCAGTTGGTAGAGCATCACCTTGCCAAGGTGAGGGTCGCGGGTTCGAATCCCGTCGTCCGCTCCAATTTTCTTCGCAGCTCAGCGGGGGTTTCGGCCCCCGCTGTGACGCGTCTGGCGCGGCTCCGCGGGGTGCTGCACCACGCGCGGTTCACAGCAACATCCCAGCTTCGTCGGAGGGCAGTCCCAGCACCGGTTGGCACTCTGTACTGGTTGCATCTACCAAGGAGTGTCCCTCAATGGTTTCCCGAAAGCTCACGAAGCCCATCGCTGCCGGCGCCGTCGCCGTCGCGGTGGCGATCGGTGGCTACGCGATCGGCAACTCGGTTACCGGCGACGGCGGATCGGGCAGCGCGACCGCCGCACCGTCGGGCCAATCTCCCGAGCCCCGGGTAGCGGGCCAATCCGGCCAGCCCCAGGTGGACGGTCAGGCCCCGCAGAGCTGGAGTCCCGGGACGGGGACGATCATCACGGGAGCTGCCGCGGACAAGGCGACGGCTGCTGCGGTCGCCCAGTATCCCGACGGCACCGTCAACCGTGTGCTGCAGCTGAGCGACGGCTCGTACGCCGTGCACAGGATCGGCACCAGTGCCCCTCACCACATCTTCGTCAGCACGGACTTCACGGTCACCGGCACCGCGTAAACGCGGGCACACGCTCGGCGGGACGGAACCTCCGCCGTTCGACTGAACGCGCTCCGGCGGGGGGCCACGAGCTGCACCGCGCCTGCACCCGCTGCAACAGCTCGCCGGTTTGTTCGGCGAGGTGACGGGCCTCGGTACTTACAACGGGAGCTTGATATCGGTCGTCGCCCGGAGCGTGACTGCCCATGTCAGGTACATGAGCCAGCCGCCCGTCCCCAGGTGGAAGAAGCCAAGCGCGCGTTCGCCCAGTTCCCCGAGGCTGGTGGGCGTGCGCACGACCGCGGTTCCCGGGCCGTTCTGCACCTCGCGCACGCCGAGACTCGCGACGAACTCGCTGACATACACCGCGGTGAGCCCGATGAACAGACCGCCAACCGGCGCATCTCCCACGTTGAAGAAGACGACGATCCCGAGCGCCGACAATGACGTGAATGCAACTGCCATGAAGCCATTCGGCCTGGGTCGCCGCCGAGCGCGCGTGACAGCCCGAGACTCCACCAGTGGACGCCATACGCCGTGAACGCGAGCGCGGCCATGAACAATGCGGGTTGCCGGAAGGTGTGGAACCACAAGAGCCCGACAAAGAGAAGGACCCCGGTAACGAATTGCAGGAACCCTGGCATGAAGATTCCCCATAGGCCGGTCGTGAGGTCGACGCCTCGGTTGCGCTTGGGGAATCTGAACAGTTCCTCGGGTCCGTAGACGAGGTAACCCACGCCGAGGCCGAAGAATCCGAGCGCGAGCGGGACGAAAGTCGATTCCGTGAACTCGATCTGCCGCTGTGCGAGAACGGTCGCCACGGTCATCCCGCGAGCGTGACGGATACCCGAGACGGTGACATCACGCGACCGCGTAATGGACCTGGCGAACATCGAAGTGCCAGGGGTGCACGATGGGGGCGTTACCCGAGACGAGAACTGCCCGCGCGGAACCCGGTGATCATGCTTGCACCGATCTATGGGCACGGAGCCGGTCGAAGGTGATCGCGCCGACGGCGCCGAGGATGGCGTAGGCACCGAGCACGAGCAGTGCGCCGGTCGCTCCGTTTCCACGGAAGTAGACGACGTCGCGCATGGCGATGGTCGCGGCGCCGGGCGGGAGGCGCGGGCCGATGACGCGCCAAAAGGAGGGCAACAGTTCGGGGGCGGACGACCCGGCGCCCGGATCGCCGATGACGACGAACACGATGAACCCCACGGC
>JALZAA010000371.1 GCA_030948625.1 Actinomycetota bacterium | reverse complement strand
CCCCGGTGGCGTGACGCTGCCGGCGAAGTTCGGGGACTCCTTCCCCGACCCTGACCGCGGGTTGCACGTCGAGGTCGACTGCGTTGTCGAGGACACGACGCCCGTATGCACCGCGGTGAGCGTGTGGCGTCTCGACGGCAGCCCGTTACGCCCCGACGATCTGAACAGCCTCCCGCTCGAGAAGTACGCCGACGCGGCAGCCGAGACTCACTCTTTTCAGATGCCCCCGGGAACGCCGATCGGGATGCACGTCGCCGAGATTCACGCCCCGGGGCGTGACCCGTCTTTCCAGCGTCGGCACACCGTGACCGACAACGACTTGCGCAGGGTCGCCGCCACGTACCGCGCCGCTCTCGAGACCGGGAACCCGCCGACCGCGGCGGTCGAGGACGAGTTCCAAGTCAGCCGCGCGACCGCTGGCCGGCTAGTCCGCCGGGCGCGCGACCGCGGGTTCCTCGGCGCCGCCACGCCACGCAAAGCCGGAGAAGCGGACAAGGAGCAGGACTCATGACGAAGCGCAGGCGCACGAGATATCAGGGCGTCTACTGCGACGAAGACACCGGGGAGTACGGCTACGTCGTCCGTGACGGCAGCGTCAACCCGAAGACCGGGAGGGCCCGGCAATTGCGCAAGGGTGGGTTCGAGCGAGCGGACGACGCTCGAGATGCACGGGCCAAGGTGCTCCGCGACGTCCGCGCCGGCACGCACGCCCCGTCGAAGAAAACGACGCTCGCCGGGCTCGTCGAAGCCGACTTCGACACGCAGCAGAAGCTGAGGAAGATGCGCCCGTCGACGGCCGAGGGGTACCTGGTCCTCTTCGACAGGAACGTCCGGCCCACGCTCGGCGGGCTGCGCGCCCAGGACATCCGCGCCCACCACCTCAACGCGCTCTACGGCGACCTGCTCGACGGTGGGCGCCGTCAAGCAGCCGGGCGTCGCGGCGAAGGGCTGTCACCGACGACAGTGCATCTTGTCCACTCGATGCTCTCGGGCGTGTTCAACCGGGCCGTGAAAGCCGGCACTGTCGCGACCAATCCGTGCGCGCGGGCCGCGCCGCCGTCGGCGCAGACCCCGGAGGCGGCGACGTGGTCGCTCGAGCAGTTGCAGGTGTTCCTCGCGTCCGACGAGCTCGCCGCCGACCCGAACGCTGCGCTCTACCGGATCATGGCCGCGACAGGCGCACGCAGGGGCGAAGTGCTCGGCCTCAGCTGGGACGACGTCGACCTCGACGCCGGAGTCATCTTTGTCCGACGCAACGCTGTAATGGTCAACGGCGAGGTCACAATCGGCGAACCGAAGACGCGGCGGTCGAACCGACGCGTGAAGATCGGCCCCGATTCGGTCCGGGTGCTACGCGACCATCTCGCTGCTCAACGCGAACACCGTCTCACGATGGGCGCCGGTTGGCATGACCGCGATCTCGCGTTCCCGCGGCTGGACGGACGGCCGCAGAACCCCGTGCATGTTTCCGCCGCGTTCCGGAAGCTCGTAGCGCGCTGCGGCCTCCCGGCCGTGACGCTCCACGCGCTCCGGCACGGTCACGCCACCTTGCTGCTCGATCAGGGCGAGAAGATTCACGATGTCGCCGCGCGCCTCGGCCACGACGCCTCGCAGCTTCTGCGAACGTACGCCCACCACGGCAACGACAGTCAGGACAGCGCCGCGGCGCTCGAGTCGCTCCTCGGCGGGACACGGCCGCCCTTGCGGGTGTTGCCGGACGTGGACCAAGGCGAAACGGATCACCCAATCCAACCAACAGAGAAGGAACAGACCAATGGCTAAAGGCATCACCCGTTGCCACCGTTGCGGGCGTCGCATGCGCGGCACCGGGGCCGGCTGGAGCCAGAGGGCCGACAAGGGCCGCCTCACTGACGAATACATGTGCCCCGACTGTCAGACACCCGAGGAGAACGCTGAGGCGGAGATCAACGAGGCGACCCTCGACTACCGGAGAGGCAAGATCGACGCCCGGGGGCGCATGACCGCGCCGCCGAAGGGATCCGACTGATCTACCTGAAGAAGGCCCCCGCGCCGGCGGGCACCAGCCGCCATCTGTCTCGCGCTTGTCGCGCGTGCCGACCGGCGTCAAAGCACGGAGCGGATGTACCGGCCGAAGTCGCCCGACGAGGACCGTGGGAAGGACCGATGAAGAGGCTCATCGTGGCGTTCGTGGCCGTCGTCGCGCTCAGCGTTGCTGCTGGGGCGTGCGGAGGCGGCGGAGCGAAACCAGCGGCGAAGACCACGGCGCCGACGAAACCTGGCGTGACGTTCTATCTCCCGCCGGCGACGACCACAGCGCCGATCGCGACACTCGCCGAGGCGTGCGCCGAGCTCCACAAGCAGGCCAGTCCGGGCGGCGCTGGCAGCAACCTCCAGACCGAGACGCTGGTGCAGTTGAAGGCCGTCTTCGCGACCGTGCCCGACCCGATCGTGCAGGGCGCAATATCGGGTGGCGGCTCGGACCGGGGGACGGAACTCCAAGCCATGCTCATCTGGTGCATCGAGAACAACGACGGCGCATGAATCTCTGGCCGGAGGGCCGCCCCTTCGCGACTACTAAGGGGGAACGGCCAATGAGAAAGCTCATCGTCGCGAGGGTCACCGTCATTTCGCTGGCTGTGCTCGTAGGCGTTGTGGGTTGGCCTTCGGCCGCGGGTGCGAAGCCGATCAGCAAACAGAGCTGCAAGGAGCTCGTCAGGACGAGCAGGCGTATCGTGCGCGACCTCGCAAACAAATCAGTCGAGGTTCAGCGCAAGGCAGCCGAGGACGCTGGGAAGCGCGACGACCGAGTCGCCCGACTAGACGGCTGCCTGAGTAAGGAAGCGAAGATGCGGACCCCTCCGACTAGCCCAACCGGTGCGGCGGGGGACGCGGGAGTGACACCTGACTCCCTGGCGCACTACCTCCCACCTCTTGCCTTTGCCTGGCAGGGGGTGCTTGCGCCCGACGAACTTGTCCATCTCGGAGTGACCTTGTGCGCCGAACTCGACACTGGCCGTTCGATCGCGGACGTGTCGAAACAGCTCATACGCGAAATCAAACAGGCCGCGACATCTCCCGCCTCAGCTCCTGGCCAAGGGGTGAGCGCAACCGATGCGTCGGACGCCTTCGACGGGATCGCCCAGTACGCCACGCAGAATGGTGACAAGAGCTTCTGCAATCGCCACTCACAGAAGGTCGACGCGTACGACAACAACGGGATGCGCTGACTGTGGCGGTAGCGCCTCGCAGAAGGTCTCGCCCGCGACCGTGAATACAGCGGGCGGAGCGCAGGACCCCGGACGCCTTCCCTGCCCGGCGCTGGGGTCCTGTCGCGTTCAGCGGTTTTTGTGACCAGGTTGTGACCACGGGCGTCTCTGTGGGCGCCTCCTGACCCCGCTGACCTGCGCAGATACCTGAGCGCGACTACAACGACATGAAGCAGTTCATGGACCAGATGGCCGGCGGCTAACTCGCTCGAGGGGCGGCGTACACGGAGACGTACTTGACGCTGTCGTCGTCGAAGGGCTCGCGGTCCCAGCCGCCCCACCGGTGCTCG
>JALZAA010000366.1 GCA_030948625.1 Actinomycetota bacterium | reverse complement strand
TGGCCAAGGCGCAGGGCATGGCCGACCTCACGACCACCAACGTCGACTCCAAGATGCTCGAGGTCGAGCAGGCGCAAGCCAGCGCCGAAGCCCAGGCCCGGCTGTCCGAGCTGCGCTCCGAGCTCGGCCTGGCCACGCCGGAGGCGGAGAAGCCCACCGCCGAGCCCGCGGCCAAGCCCGCCGAAGCCGAGAAGCCGGCGGAGAAACCGTCGTCGTAACGCCGCGCGCCCGACGGTTCGCGTCTCTCGGTCTCGCCGCAGCGCTCCTCGTCGCGTGCTCCTCGGGAAGCACGGCGAAGCGCTCCCCCGCACCACCCACCACAGCGCCCCCGACCGTCGCGACGACACAACCGGGGGCCGTCCCCGAATCCGGGTTCGTGGCGTTCGGCGACTTCGGCGGAGGCAGCGCCCAACCCGCGGTCGCGCAACAGATGACGGCGTGGGCCGCGACGCACCGCGTCGACGCGCTCGTGACAACGGGCGACAACGTGTACCCCGACGGCAACCCGTCGCTGTACGCAGCGGAGCTGGACGCGCCGTACGCCGAGCTCCGTCAAACCCGGGCGTTCTGGATGGCCCTCGGCAACCACGACGTGCAATCCGGCTTCGGGAACGAAGAGCTCCGGTACGTCGGCCTCCCGACGATGCCGTTCACCAAGGACCTGCCGGGCGCGCAGCTGCTGTTCCTCGACGCCAACCATCCCGACCAGCAGCAGGCGGCGTGGCTCAACACGCGGCTGTCGGAGCCGGGGCCGCCGTTGCGGATCGTCATCTTCCACCAACCCGCGTTCTCGTGCGCGCTGCACGGCTCGACTCCGGCCGTCGACCAGCTGTGGGTGGGGCTGCTCGAAGGCCACCGGGTCCCGCTGGTGCTCAACGGGCATGACCACTACTACGAGCGATTCGTCTCGACCACCGACGTCACGTATGTCGTGACCGGCGGCGGTGGACAGAACCTCTACCAGCGCCGATCCAGCTGCACCGGTGTGCCGCCGTCACAGGCCACGGCGGAGCGTCACCACTTCACCGCAATCGAGATCCACGGCACGACGATCACCCTCACGGCGGTCGCCGACGACGGCACCGTCTTCGACCAGGCCACGATCACGCGCTGAGCCGCTACTTGCCCTTCGAGTCACTCACAGCCTGACCGCCGAGAGCGGCCCAGTGCGTCCATCGCCAGAGGCGCCGGCGGTCAGTGGCAACAGGAGGCTTTGAACCGACGGGGCCCGCCGCTCTCGGCTCCGATCCAATACTTCTGAAGGGCCGAGGCTGTGTCACGGACCGACGTCGAGTCGGTGCCGTCGCCAGAATCGTTCCTTGCCACGGCCACGATCCCAAGCACCCGATCGCTCCACGCGAAGTAAGGGGATCGCGACCCTGCGCTATCGGTGGTGATGTAGCACGCGTACTCGCCGGCCCCGCGGCTCTTGGCGCCCTTGGCCGTGCTCCATGTGCCGTAGTTGGGACAATCGCTGACGAGCGTGTCGGCGGCCGGCTTGTACTGCTCGAAGTAGCCATCGATTGCCGACGGTGCAACCGCGAAGTAGGTGACCGTTGTGACCCCCGGTTGCGTCGGTGTGCATTTCGCCGCGGCATTCACCCACAGGCGATCGGTGAACACGACTGGCTCGCGCGAGTCAGGTTGGCTGCGGTCGATCAGGGAACAACTCCGCCGCACGCTTTTCGGCGTGTGGCTCAGGAGGCTGCGCTCAGCGCTCCGATTGGGCACGTCCGAAGGCGAGGCCAACCCCTGGACATCGTCGGCCTTCTCGAGCGGACCCGCATGCTTGGACCACCACGTTCGCAGCGCAACCGCGTCCGTGTTCCCCGTCGTCGGGAAGGCGTACGCGAGGATGTTTTGGCGCTCGTAGGTCCAGGAACGGTAGACAGTCTCGCTGATCCCCTGGCCGCTGAGGTCTGTTGTCCCGTAGTCGCACGCGACACGCCCGACGTCTCCCGTCTTGAAACCCCAAGTCCCCTCGCTGGGACAGTTGCCTTCCACTGAGCGGACGGGCTGCCCGCTCGCAGAGCCGCCCGTCGCCATGTAGGCCCGCCGCAAGGCGTCGGTATTGGTGAACTGGAAATAGGCGACGTTCGCGGCCGCACCATCAGGGCCACACTCGAGACGCGCACTGACCGAGTCCGCCTCGGCGCGAACCGCCGGCAGTAAGTTCACGTTCCCCGGCGAAGTGTCCTCGACGCGGCAGTTGTACCGCTCGTCTTTCGGAACGAAGGCAACGAGTCGACGCGCCGCGTCTTCGGTCGCGTCCGCGTGACCGCTCGACAGTCCGGCAACGAGGGACCCGGCAATTATGGTGGCCAGGAGCACCATACAGACTGCCGACTTCTTCACGGATGCCCCCTGCCCCAATAACTGCGAGGCAGCGTAGCGCAGCGACCGCCGGATATATGGGGAGCGCACGCACGGATGCCCTCCTCGCGACCGTGAGTCAACCCGTCAGAGCTAGCGCCTCTGCATGCGGCGGAAATTGCTCACTTTGGATGACAGATTTTCGCGCATTTAGTAGCAGTTGATACGGGGGTCCCTGGAACGCGAGCGCCGCGACCGCGACGAACGTGATCGCGAACCGCAGCCAACGAGCCATGGGTGGCCTCCCTGCCCTCTGCATCGCCGGCTCCCCCCGGCGTGTCACCCGGCGAGATTCTGCCCTACCGCCGGGGACCCGGCCAGGGGCTCACCAGATGTCGGTGATCTTGCCGTAGCGACGGGCAAGGACGGAGCGCAGCGGGATCAGCCAGAGCCACCAGAATTGGGCGGCTCC
>JALZAA010000364.1 GCA_030948625.1 Actinomycetota bacterium | reverse complement strand
ACCGCCGCCGGCCGCCCGGCGCTCGCCGCCGTCGCATGCGGCGCCGCCGTCGCCGGTCACAACTGGTCGCCGTTCCTCCGGGGCGCCGGAGGGCGGGGCATCTCCCCCGCGCTGGGGGCGCTGCTGGTCGTCGCCTGGCCGGGCGCGGTGCTCCTCCTCGCCGGGATGCTCCTCGGCAAGGCCATGGGTGAGACCGCCCTGGGCGCACTGATCTCCGAGATCGCGCTCACGCCCGTGCTCGCGGTGACGCATGGTGCGATCGGCGCGCTGGCGGGCGTGGCGGTCGCCGTCCCGATGCTCGTGAAGCGTGTCGTCGGGAACTCGCGGCCGGCGCCGCCGCGTGCGCAGACGTACCTGAACCGTCTCCTGTACGACCGCGACGAGCGCGTGGCCGCATGAGCGTCGGGACACTCGTTCGGCGGTCCGGCTTCCGCAACCTCCTCGTCGGTCAGGGTGTGTCCGCGCTCGGCGACTGGATGGGAACGGTCGCCTTCATGGCGCTGACGCTTTCAATTACCGGTTCCCCGGCCGCGGTCGGCGGCATCCTCGCGCTCCGTTTGTTCCCGGCCGCCATCGGTGGCCCCCTCGCCGCCCGCGCCGCGGGCAAGTGGGACCGTCGCCGCACGATGCTCGCGATGGACGCGACGCGCGCCGCCATGATTGCGGTGGTCCCACTCGTGCGCGGCCTGTGGTGGATCTACCTCTGGGCGTTCCTCGTCGAGGTCGCGAGCCTCGTGTTCCTGCCCGCGCGCGACTCGTCGATCCCTGACCTCGTCGACCGCGATGACCTTCCGGTCGCCAACGGCCTCATCCTCGGCTCGTCGTACGGCAGCATCCCGCTGGGCGCCGCTGCGTTCGCGGCGGTCGCGGCCCTGCCCGGCGCCGATCTCGCCGGCCGGCCGCACGCGCTCGTGTTCTGGATCGACGCATTGAGCTTCCTCGTCTCGTTCGCGCTCATCGCCCGCATCACCGGCCTCTCCGGTGCCGGGACTACCGCGGCACCGGGCGAGAAGGTCAGCTTCCGCGCTGCGTTCCGCATACCTCTCGTGCGCACGGTGATGCCGGCGGCGGCCGCGGTGGCGCTCGGGCTGGGCGCGCTGTTCTCCGTCGGCATCGTGTTCGTGCGTGAGGTCCTGGGCGCGAGCGACGCGGAGTTCGGCTGGCTGATCGCGCTGTTCGGCGCCGGCGCGGTGATCGGCATCGTCGTGCTGCAGCGCAACTCGGGAGGCGATCCGATCTTGCGCACCGCCGTCGGCACGCTCGGGATCGGCCTCATCGTCGCGGTCTTCAGCCTGTCCCCCGCTCTGTGGGTGGCGTACCTGGGCGCGGTCGGCTTCGGCGCCGCGGCCTCGTACACGCTGGCGTCGGGTATGGGGGCGCTGCAATCGCAGCTCGACGGGCAGGAACGCGTCTTGGCGTTCACCGCGTTCCATGTTGTGATCCGTTCCGCGTTGGCCCTCGCAGCCGTGGGGGCCGGCCTGGCCGCAGCAGCCCTCGGCGCCGTGCGCTGGCCGCTCATCGGCCGTCTCGAGCCGTCGCGCGTCGTGCTGCTGTGCTCGGGCGCACTCGTCGTGATCAGCGCGACGCTGGTCCGCGAACGGCGACGCTCGCCGTCACCCGCGCTGGCCGAGGCCGCGTCTGAGGCCGCGTCTGAGGCGCCGTCGGCGGCTCGGAGACCGGCACCGTGACCGTCGCGATCGTCACCGACAGCGCCGCCGCGCTGCCTGCCGACCTGGCCGAGCGCCACGGGATCACGGTCGTACCCATGTGGCTGTCGATCGGCGGCGCCTCGGTGCGCGAGGGCGAGCGCCCGCTGAGCGAGCTGCTCGGCGACGAGCGCGTCTCGACGTCCGGCCCCGCTCCCGGCGAGTTCGTGGACGCGATCGAGTGCCGACTCGGCGACGACGGGGTGCTCGTGCTCACGATCGCGGCGAGCATGAGTGGCACCCACGAAGCGGCGACCGTGGCCGCCCGCCAGCTGGGCGACGGGGTGCGCGTGCTCGACACCGCGACCGCGGCGGGTGCGGAGGCGCTCGTGGTGCTGGCGGCGGCGGCCGCCGCCGAGCGGGGCGCGTCGCTCGACGAGGTCGAGGCCGTGGCCAAGGACGTCGTCGAGCGCGTGCAGCTCGTCGCCTCGGTGCCGACCCTCGACCACCTCGTCCGCAGCGGTCGCGTCCCCGGCATCGCCGGATGGGCGGGACGGCGGCTCGGGATCAACCCGCTGTTCGAGTTCCGGGGCGGAAAGGTGCACCGCCTGCGCCCCGCGCTCAGCCCCGACGCCGCGCTCGACCGCATGGTGAGCCGGTTCCGGCGCTCGCTCGAGCCGAACACGCGGCTGCACGTCGCCGCGTTGCACGCGCTGGCTCCCGAGGCCGCCCAGCGGCTGCTCGATCGCGTCGAGGCCGAGGTCACCCCGGCGACGAAGTTCACGGGCGAGTTCGGCTCCGTGATGGTCGTGCACACCGGCCCCGGCCTCTACGGCCTCGCCTGGTGGTGGGAGCCCGACGGCGACAGCTAGAACTCCTCGATGCGTGCAGAGACCAGAAACGTCATGGTCTATGAACGCATCGAGTGGGCGAGCGCCCACTCGACGGCCTCGCGCACGGCGGGCACCGACTGCGGGTCGAACGCGTGGCCCATCGCGGGGACGATCTGGATCCGGCGCGGCTCGCGCGCGAGGTCGAAGAGCTCGTGGGCGTCGGACACGGGCACGAAGGGGTCGTCGGCGCCGTGCACGAACGCGATCGGCGCGTGCACCTCCGGCACGAGCGCAACCGGGGGCTCCGGGTTCGTCCACCGCGGCGCCACCTGCACGCCCATCCACCGCGACGCGATCGCTCGACCGACACGCGTCCGGGTGAGCCCGGCCGCGGCCACGCCACGCAGGTTGCGCGGCAGCCGCCACCGAGCGGGACAGCTCACCGACACCACACCGGCGAGCCCGTCGGTCGCGGCCGCGTAGCGCAGGGCGGCGATCGCACCCATCGAAGCGCCGACGAGCACGACCCGGTCGCTCCGGTAGCGCGCCGCTTCGACGGCGGCAGCGACGTCGTGCCGCTCGAGGTCTCCGAGCGTGGAGTGGCCCTCGGACGTGCCGTGACCGCGGGCGTCGTAGCAGACGACGTCGACGCCGTCGTCGTGCAGCGCCTCGGCCAGCGCGCTGACATTCGGGTCGTCGGCCGACGCCGAGAAGCCGTGCACGAGCACGACCGCGGCCTGCGGCGTCTCGGTGCGCAGCCAGCTGCACCCGCTCAGGAGAACATCGTCCGTGGTCGTGAACAGCGCTCTCTGCAAGCTTCGGCTCCGGTCCCGCACCCGACAAATGGTGCACTCACAGTGCCATAAGTTCGTCGCCGGCGGGGAGCGCGCAGGAAACGCCCCTGATACCCGGCGGTAGCCTCGAGCAGATGGACGCGCCGGCCTCGGCAGGGCCCTTTGACCGAGCCAAGGCCCTCGGTCGCCTGGCCGCCGAGGAGCTCGACGTGCTCGTCATCGGAGGCGGGATCACCGGCGCCGGCGTCGCGCTCGACGCCGCGACCCGGGGACTGCGTACCGGACTGGTCGAGCGCGACGACTTCGCGTCGGGGACGTCGTCGAAGAGCTCCAAGCTGGTGCACGGCGGCCTCAGGTACCTCCAGCAGCGGGAGATCGGGCTCGTCTACGAGGGCCTGGCCGAGCGACAGGTGGCGCTGCGCAATGCCCCCCACCTCGTGCGGGTCCTTCCCTTCCTCATCCCGCTGTTCACCAAGGACGGGCTCATCAGCAGGCGCCTCGCTCGGGCGCTGGGCAGTGCGATGTGGATGTACGACCTGACCGGTGGCCTGCGCATCGGCAAGCGCCATAGGCGCATCGCGGCCGACGAGGCCCTGGGGCACATGCAGTCGCTGCGACCCGACCGTGTCGCGGGTGCATACCTCTATTACGACGCCCACACCGACGACGCCCGCTTCACGCTGGCGGTAGCACGGACCGCGGCCGCGCACGGCGCCGTGATCGCGAACTACGCCGGCGTCACGTCACTGCGCAAGGACGCGGCCGGTCGCGTGAACGGCGCCCGGGTCCAGGCGAACGGCGACGAGATCGAGGTGCGGGCGCGTGCGGTGGTGAACGCGGCCGGCGTGTGGGCCGACGACGTCCGGGCGCTCGACGAGGGGGGCCACCCGCACTCGATCCGCCCGGCGAAGGGCATTCACATCACCGTGCCGTGGAGCAAGGTGCGCAACGACATCGCCGTCGTCCTGCCCGTCGCCAAAGACCGGCGCTCCGTCTTCGTCGTGCCGTGGGGCGACCTCACCTATGTCGGCACCACCGACACCGACTACGACGGCCCGCTCGACGACCCGAAGTGCACCCCCGAGGACGTCGCCTATCTCCTCGGGGCGTTGAACGCGGCGATCACCCAGCCGCTCGACGAGTCCGACGTGCTCGGCACGTGGGCAGGGCTGCGGCCGTTGTTGCGCACCGCCAGCAGCGAGCGCACCGCCGACCTGTCACGCAAGCACGAGGTGCGGCACTCCGCCAGCGGGTTGATCACGATCAACGGCGGGAAGCTGACGACGTACCGCCGCATGGCCGCCGACACCGTGGCCGCGGTGGATGCGCTCCTCGGCGAGCGACGCCGCAGTCGCACTAAGCGGTTGCCGCTCCTCGGCGCCGAGGGCTTCGAGCCACCGCCCCCCACCAACGAGCCGAGCCGCCACGCGCACCTCGCAGGCCGGTATGGCACCGAGGCCGCGATGGTCGAGGCGCTCGTCGACGACGACCCGCAGCTGGGAGAGCCGCTGGTGCCCGGGCTCCCGTACCTGCGGGCGGAAGCCGTGCACGCCGTGCGCCACGAGATGGCCCGGACCCTCGACGACGTGCTGAGCCGGCGAACGCGGGCGCGGCTGCTCGCCCGCGACGACTCGGCCGCCGTGGCCGACGACGTCGCCGCGCTGCTCGCGCCCGAGCTCGGATGGGACGACGCCGAGCGCGCCCGGCAGGTCAAGGAGTACCGGGCGGCCGTGGCCGCCGAACGCGACGCCGCCCACCTGCCCGAGACGGCGCTCGACGCCGCGCTCGGGGCGTAGCGCGAGCTCGATGGGCAGGTCCGGGGAGCCCACGCCGCCGATCCCGTTCGGCGCCCCGGCCGCCGACGTGCGCACGCGCCTCCGGGCGCCGGCCGTGCCGGTCGGTGACGAGCTGCTCACGCGCCTGCGCTC
>JALZAA010000352.1 GCA_030948625.1 Actinomycetota bacterium | reverse complement strand
GCCGAATCGGTCGACGAGGGCGAGCGCGATGTCGGCGGCGGACACGGCGTCGAGGGCGACGAACATCACCTCGTCGCCGATGAGCTTGACCACCCGACCGCCGTGCGATGCGACGGTGTCGAGGGCCGGCCCCTCGAACTCGTCGACGACCGTGTGCAGCTCGGCGACCGGCATGCTCTGCGACAGCGGCGTGAAGCCGACGAGGTCCACGAAGCCGACCGCCATGACGACGGTGACCAGTGAACCCGCCCCGGTGCGGGCTCTGCGGTTGCGCTCGATCGCGCCCTCCATGTGCGCCCGGAAGACGACGTCCATGAGGCCCGGGAGGAGCTTCGCGACCTCGATGGCCTCGAGATTCGCCTTGGCCAGCGCGAGCTCCCCGGCGTCCGATTGGGCAAGCGGCGTCTCGACGTCGGCGAGAAAGATCGACACCGCGGCATCGGCGATGCGCCCCAGAGACGACCCGATGACGCGCACGAAGTGGAGCAGTGGCTCCTCACCGAAGAAGTTGGCGGCGACCTTGAACAACCCGAAGACCTCGGCGTCTGCGGGCGTGAACGCGCGCTCTTCGGGATCGACGACAGGTCGTCCGATGGCAAGCGTCAGCGCCTGCACGTCGTCGACGGTGAGGCCGGCCCATGCCGCCACCTCCGCCGCGTTGATGCGCTCACCGGGTCGCAAGGCGAGGTCGCCGGCGATGCCCGTGAGGTGGTCGCGCCGGTCCGCGTCGATCATCTGGTCGATCGTGACGCCCTGCTCGGCCAGCCAGTCCAGGAACGCGAGCCGATCGGCGGCGTCCGGCGAGCTCGGATCCCAGAGCCCGTGCGCCGCGTACTCCTCGGCCTCCATAGCGTCTCCTATTGTGGCCGCCGCCGCCGCAGGGAGCCTACGAGCCGAGAGCGGCCGTATCCTTCCCCCGTGGTGCAAGATCCGGCGCTACGGGTCGAGCTGATGGCGATGGCCCAACGCGACAGCGTCTCCGGCGGCCCGACCGACGAGCATCACGCAGCGCGTCTCTGGGAGATCCTCGACGACTATGAGTGCTGGCCCGGCCGCCGACTCGTCGACGAGGACGGCGAGCGCGCCGCGTGGCTCCTCGCCCAGCGCGCGGTGTTCGATCCGGGACTCCAGCGACGTTGCCTCGAGATGCTGGAGATGGCCGTCGCGTGCGGCGACGCGACACCGGCGCACTATGCACTGCTCGTCGACCGCATGCGCATGGCCGACGGGAAGGATCAGCTCTACGGTTCGCAGTTCGTCCGCACCGACGACGGCAGCACGGTCGCACCATGGCCGATCGAAGATGCCGAGCACGTCGACGAGCGCCGGCAGCGTGTCGGCCTCACGCCACTCGCGGAGCAGTCGCGCGAGATGCGCGAGCAGTACCAGCGCCGCGTCATGGGATGACCACTGCGCTCGACGGCGGGAGCTGTCACTCCTCGCCCGGCGTCACCGTCTCGGCGGCGCGCCAGCAGTACCACGCCGCCACGCTTCGGTAGGGCCGGAAGGGCTCCCCGAGCGGTTCCAGCTCCTTCTCCGACGGCGGCGCGGTGAGCCCGTAGAGCAGCGCGTACCCCTTGCGGATCCCGTAGTCGCCGACCGGCCACACGTCGAGGCGTCCGAGCTGGAAGATGAGGAACATCTCGGCCGTCCACGGGCCGATGCCCCGGACGAGCGTGAGCTCCCGCACGATCTCCTCGTCGGGGAGGCGGTTGATGCGGTCCAGCTGCACCGATCCGTCGAGGACCTTCTCCGCGAGGTCGCGGATCGACGCGGTCTTTGCGCCCGAGAGCCCGGCCGCGCGCAGCTGGTCGACCGGCAACGCGAGCACGGCGCCCGGCGTCGCCGTCTCGCCGTCGAACAGCGCCGCGAAGCGGCCGTGGATGGCCGACGCCGCCTTGCCGGCGAGCTGCTGGTACAGGATGGCGCGAGCGAGCTCGGCGAAGTGCTCCCGGCGCGGACGGCCGCGCCGCAAGTCGGCCGGGCCGATCCGTTCGAACATCGAACGCATCACGGGATCCTGTGCGGCAAGGTTCTGCGATGCCTCGACGAGGCGCTTGGCAGGGGGGCGCGGGGTCACGTGCCGAACGCTACCGACCCGGCGTCTCCCGCTAGCCTGCGCCCGCGGCAGTGACGGCCGGGCGGGCCGTCTTTGCGAAGCCGGAGCCTGCGACGGCCCCCAGACAACGGCGACAAGGAGCGAACGTGCCTGAGGAGAAGCGCGGCCTGTGGGCCGATCGGAAGCGGCGCACCGCGGTGCTGGCCTCGGGCGCCGCCGTCGTCGTGATCGGCGCCCTCATCATCGGCTTCGTCGCCTTCCGTTCGGGTGCGAACGACGACCGGCCCACGGTCGGCAAGAAGCCGGCGGCGGCAGCGGCGGCACCGACCACCACCACGCTGCCGGCCGGTGTCAGCCTCGTCGCCCAGGCCACCGTGCCCCAGGTCGCCGTGTACAGCGCGCCCGACGCGCCGGCGCCCGCCATGACGCTTCCGAACCCGTGGCTGCTGAACGGCGAGGCCGACAAGGCGATCCCGCAGGCGTTCCTCGTCGAGGAGCAACGCCCGGACGGTTGGGTCCGGGTCCTGCTGCCCGAGCGGCCGAACGGCAGCTCTGGTTGGATCCGCCAGACCGACGTGAAGCTCACGCCCGACCCGTACCGCATCCAGGTGAACCTCGGCGACCACAAGATCAGGATGTACGAAAAGACCGAGGTGCGCTACGAGGGCGACGTCGCGATCGGCAAGCCGTCGACGCCCACGCCGACCGGCAGGTACTACATCCGCGTGCTCATCCAGGCGATCAACCCCAATGAGGTATACGGGCCCTTTGCCTACGGGTTGTCGGCTCACAGCGAGGTCCTGACCGAATTCAACGGCGGCGATGCCGAGACCGGCGTGCACGGCAACAACGACAAGTCCGTGCTCGGCAAGAGCGTGACGGCCGGGTGCATCCG
>JALZAA010000351.1 GCA_030948625.1 Actinomycetota bacterium | reverse complement strand
GCCCAGGAGGTTCAGGTTCGGCCCCGAGACCAGGAGGATGGTGGCCATCGTGTCGTCAGCCTTCCACGCCCACAGCCTCGAACGCGCGTCCGAGGGCGGGCGAGGGCGGGTCGTCGACGAGCTCCAGGCCGTCGGGGCCGTCGAGCACGAAGCTAAGCGCGCCCCGCGACTTCTTGTCCCGGGCCATCACCGTCAGGAGGTCGTCGGCGCGCACCGTCTCCATCACCTGCGTCGGCAGGCCGAGCGAAGTGACGAGGTCTTGATGCCGTTCGACGTGCACCGTGTCGATCCGCTCGAGCGCGCCGGCGAGGTTTCCGGCGAACACCAAGCCGATCGCGACCGCCTCGCCGTGGTACAGGTCGTAGCCGCTGACGGTCTCCAGCGCGTGACCGAGGGTGTGGCCGTAGTTCAGTGTGGCCCGCAGACCGGCTCGCTCTGTTTCGTCGCCCGCCACGACGTGCGCCTTGATCCCTGCGCATCGCGCCACGAGATCGGTGAGCGCGGCCGGCTCGCGGTCGAGGATGTCGGACGTTCGGTCGCGGAGGAGGTCGGCGATGTCAGTCGTGCCCTGCAGCCCCGGTTCGATCAACGCGTACTTGGCGACCTCGCCGAGGCCGGACCGGTACTCGCGCTCCGGAAGCGTTGCCAGCATGCTCACGTCGGCGAACACGCCGATCGGTTGGTGGAACGCGCCCACGAGGTTCTTGCCCTCGGGAAGATTCACGCCGGTCTTGCCTCCGATGGCGGCGTCGACCTGCGCCAGCAACGTCGTCGGCACCTGCACCAGGTCGATCCCGCGGTGATAGACGGCGGCTGCAAACCCGGCCGTGTCCCCGACCACGCCGCCGCCCACCGCGACCACGACATCGTCGCGCAGCAGCCCTTGCGTCGCGAACGAACGCGTCAGGAACTCGATCATCGTGAGCGACTTCGCCGATTCGCCTTCGTCGAGCAGCGCGTAGCTGAACTCGACTCCGGCGTCGGTCAAGGCCGCCTCGACTGCGCTCGTCTGCGGATCGACGAGCGCCCGGTGCGTGGCGATCACGGCCTTCCTGCGTCCAGCAAGCAGGGACCCGACCTCGGATGCGACGCCCGGGCCCACGACGACGTCGTACGGGGGCTCGACGCGAACGGTGACCCGGCTCACGTCCGGTACACCTCGAGCACGGCGTCGGCGACCTCGTCGACGGTGCGCCCATCGGTGTCGACGGCGGCGTCGGCCACCGCTTCGTAGGCGGCGGCCCGGACGACGGCGAGCCGTTCGAGCGTGGACACGGCGCCGCGGGGAGCGAGGAGAGGTCGTTCCGTATCGTCGGCGTCGACTCGCTCGGCGAGCACGGCAGGCGAGGCGCGCAACCAGACGACCGTTCCCGCAGCCCGCAGGCGCCGGCGGTTGTCGGGATCGAGCACCGCGCCCCCTCCGCATGCGATCACGGCCGCGTCGGGCGAGGCAGTCGCGTCGCGCACGGCGTCGCGTTCGAGCTCGCGAAAGATCGATTCGCCCGCCTCGGCGAACAGCTCCTGCACAGACCGTCGCGAGATCGCGGTGATGACGTCGTCGGTGTCGACGAAGGGGCGCGCGAGCAGCTCGGCGCACCGCTCCCCCACCGTGGTCTTGCCCGCGCCCATCAGCCCGACGAGCACGAGATGAGGCCGACCTCCATCGCCGCTCATCGTCGCGTCAGGCGAGGGAGGCGATGTATGCGGAGTGGTTGCGCATGAGCTCGTCGAGCGAGTCGCCACCGAACTTGCGGAGCGCCTCCGAGGCGAGCACGAGCGCGACCATCGTCTCGGCCACCACGCCCGACGCCGGGAGAGCGGTCACGTCCGTGCGCTCCTTGAACGACACCGTCTCTTCTTTGGTCTCCACATCGACCGTGCGCAGGACCGGCCGGTTCAGCGTCGAGAGCGGCTTCATGCCGACGCGCGCCACGAGCAGGCTTCCGGTCGTCATCCCGCCTTCGACGCCGCCTGCTCGGCTGGAACCGCGCTCGTAGCTCTTCGTGTCCTCGCTCCAGAGGATCTCGTCGTGCGCCTCGCTCCCGCGGCGCCCGACGCCCGCGAACCCATCACCCATCTCGACGCCCTTCATCGCCTGGATGCTCATGAGGGCCTGGGCGATGAGCCCGTCGATGCGACGGTCCCAGTGGACGTGCGAGCCGAGCCCGGGAGGAACGCCGTAGCCGAGCACCTCGACTACGCCGCCCAGCGAGTCGCCGGCTTTCGCGGCTGCTTCGATCTCGGCGATCATCGCCGTCTCGGCCTCGGGATCGAAGCAGCGGACCGGCGACTCGTCCACGCGCTCCAGCGCCGCCGGCTCCGGGCGCACGTCCTCGGCGGCGCGCACCGGCCCGAGCTGGATCACATGGCTGATGACGTCCGTGCCGAGGTGCGACAGGAGCGCCTTCGCAAGCGCGCCCGCCGCCACCCGTGCCGCGGTCTCGCGGGCGCTCGCCCGCTCGAGGACGTTGCGGGCGTCGTCGAAGCCGTACTTCTGCATCCCGACGAGGTCGGCGTGGCCGGGACGTGGCTGCTGCAACGGCTCGGCCGTGATCCCCGGCGCCGCGCCCATCTCCTCCTGCCACTTCGGCCACTCGGTGTTGTGGATCACGAGTGACACCGGTGACCCCAGCGTGCGGCCGTGACGTACGCCGCCGGTGAACTCCACGTCGTCGCGCTCGAACCGCATGCGCGGGCCGCGCCCGAAGCCCAGGCGCCGGCGCGCCAGCTCGGACGCGATCTCATCAATGGTGATCGGAAGGCCGGCGGGGAGCCCCTCCAGCACGACGACGAGCGCCGGGCCGTGCGACTCCCCGGCGGTCAGAAAGCGAAGCACGTGACCTCCGCGAGCGTTATGGCTGCTCAGCGTACCGGGCCGCGCTCGCGCGGCTGCGGAAGTTCCTCGTCACCCGCGGTACCAGCGCAGGACCATGTCACCCCAGAGGAGTGCGAACAGCGTCCCGAACGCGAGGAACGGCCCGAACGGAAGATGATCCTTCCGGCCGCGTCTGCGCAGCGCGATGAGCGCGACGCCGACCAATGCGCCGGCGAGAAACCCGCAGAACAATCCGAGCACGAGCTCGCCCCAGCCCAGCCAGCCCAGGGCGAGCCCGAGCACGAACGCGAGCTTCACGTCACCGAAGCCCATGCTGCGTGGTGACGCGAGATGGAGGACGCCGAGCGTGACCATCCCGGCGACACCGCCGAGCACGGCGCGTCCGAGCGCATCCCATGCACCGTCGCCGACCGCAGCGAGCGTGAGCAGCGCAAGGGTCGCCAGCGCCAGCGGGTACACGATGCGGTTGGGCAGCAGGAAGTGCTCGAGGTCGATGGCCGACAGCGCGACCAGTCCGGTGGCGAGCGCCAGAAACGCCGGTAGCGCCCACGAGTCGTGGTACCGGAGCGCCAATCCGGCGAACAGCACCGCGGTGATGCCCGCGACGGCCGCTGCGCGCGTGGCGCGCATCTCCTGGGGCGTCCACGTAGACAGCACCTCGCGCTTCGGAACGCGATCGATGATCACCTCCAACACCAGTCCCACGACGAGCCCAACCGCCGCGCACGCGACGACGACTGCCGCCGTCACGCGCTCGCCGCCGCCCGCATGACCTCGAGCGGCGGGACGCGACCCGTCCACAACTCGAACGCGAGCGCACCCTGATGGACGAGCATGCCGAGCCCTCCCGCCACACGCGCGCCGCGGGTGCGCGCCTCGGCAAGCAGCGGCGTCTCGCGCGGGTACACCGTGTCGTAGACGAACTGGCCGGCTCCGAGGCGCGCGGGATCGAATGGCGGCGCCTCACCGTCCATCCCGAGCGGCGTCGCGTTCACGACCACGTCGAACCCTTCGACCGACACGTCCTCCAGAGTGACGGCCGTGCCGCCGTGTACCAGCGCGGCGGCGCTCCGGGCCTGGTCCTTTCGCCGGGCGCCCACCGTCACGTCGGCCCCGGCGTCACCGAGTGCATGTGCGATCGCACGCGCGGCGCCACCCGCGCCGACCACCAGACAACGGCGACCAGAGACGTCGACGCCTTCGTCGCCGAGAGCGCGGAGGAACCCGGCGCCATCGGTCGAGTGCCCGATCAACGCGCCGTCCTGGTCGACGACCACGGTGTTGACGGCACTGAGGGCGGCAGCAGCGGGCGTGAGGTCGTCGCACGCGGTCGCGGCGTCCGCCTTGTGCGGCATCGTGACGTTCAAGCCTGCGAGACCGAGCTCACGGATTCCCCGGACCGCCGCTGCGCCCCCACCCGTCCCGACCGGGAACGCGACGTAGACCCAGTCGAGCCCCAGCGCCTCGAAGGCGGCGTTGTGCATCGCCGGCGACCGCGAGTGCGCGACGGGATCGCCGATCACCCCGACGACGCGGGTCGCGCCCGTGATGGCGCGAGGCGCCGTCACAGCAGGCCCTTTTGGCGGGCCTCCTCGACATTCCGCTCGTGCTCCTGTGGGGTCGTCGCGAACTTGTGCTTCCCGTTGTTGTCGCTGAGCACGTAGAAGAGGTACGGCGCGTTTGCAGGGTTCGCCGCCGCCATGAGCGACTTCGTGCTCACGCTCGAGATCGGCGTCGGCGGGAGTCCCTGCACCTTGTACGTGTTGTACGGCGAATCCATCTCGAGGTCGGCCTTCGTGGGCGCCTTGTCGCAACCACCCTTGGCATAGCACACGGTCGCATCGATCTGCAGCGGCATCCCCGCAGCCAACCGGTTCCGGATCACGGCCGCGATCAGCGGACGGTCTTCGTCGAGCTTCGCTTCCCGCTCGATCAGCGACGCGACCACGATCGTCTGGTACGGGCTCAGGCCGGACGCGTTCGCGGCGGCGATACCGGCACCATCGGCTTGCTGATCGAAGGCGGCGACGAGCCGACCCAGAACCTGCTCGTCGGTCTCGTTCTTCTGCACGAAGTACGTGTCCGGGAACATCAATCCCTCGAGCGAAGTCACGCCGGCAGGCTGGTACTTCGAACGCACTGCCGTGGTGCCGGCCGCAGCGACAAAGGCGTCCTTGTTGTGGCCGGGCACCTGACCGATGCGGTCTGCGATCTGGGCGAAGGAGAGCCCCGGTGGAAGGGCGAGGCGGGCGTCGGGTGCCCGGGCCGGCCCCGCTTTGAGCCGCTTCACGGCGTCCCGCACGCCGAGGCTCTCGCGCATCGAGTACCGCCCGGGCTTGAACGGCTCGGCTCGGGTGATCTGCGCGTAGATCTGGAATGCGGTCGACGAGCCGATGACTCCCTTGTCCTCGAGGAGGTCACCGATCCCGCCGTTGCCGGTGTGCTCGGGAACGGTCAGCGAGATCGTGCGGCCGGGGCTACCGGGCGGATTCAGCTCGTAGAGGAACCACCCGCCGGCCATGAGCACGAGCACCACCGGGAGGAGCACCGCGAGGAGCACGAGGATCGTGCGCCGCCGGCGTCGCCGCGGGCGGCCGAATGCGGCGTCCCCTCGAGCGGCGCGCTGGCGGCGCGACGGCTCAGGACCGGACCCGGAGGTGTCGTTGGACGGCGTACCCCAGAACTCCTCGCCGTCGTCGCCGGGCGGTGGCTGGCGCGTGCTGGCGCGGCGTGCTGCCGTGTCGCGTGTCGATGCCCCCCGAGTCGGCGTCCCTGCCCCCCGAGGTGACGCGCCTCGCGTTGGAGTCGATGGTTGCGGTGAACGGCTGCGGGAAGGCGATGCGTCGCCGTGTCGCGGCACCTTTCGCGGCGGCAATGGCGCGCGCTCTGCCCCCGGCCGTCCCGAATTGACCCAACCCGGCGGTTCCAGCGTGTCGTCGTCGTCACGGGTCACGTCTGCGCCTCCAGATACGACTGCAGCATGACAGTCGCCGCCGCGGGGTCGACCGCGCGCCGGCGGTCGCGACGACGGACCCCCGCCGCCCGCAGCCCGCGCTCCGCGATCACCGTCGTGAACCGCTCGTCGTACGTCTCGACCGTGATCGCATCACTCGCCTCGGCTTGCAACGCCGCGACCTCCTCCAGCACCGCGCGCGCGGCCGGGCCGACGTCGCCGGAGAGCGACAGGGGGAGCCCGACCACGATGCGGGAGGCGCCAGCTTCGCGCGCGTGAGCCACGATCGTCCGACGGTCCGCAGCTTCGTCGCCACTCCGCTCCACGACGGCGTGGGGCGTCGCGACCCGCCCGGCTGGATCAGACACGGCCAGGCCGATCCTGCGTGAGCCCAGGTCCACGCCTAGGACCCGCCCCATCAGGGGTTCAGCGACCCGAGCCGCCGACGGCGTCCGTGGCGTGCTTGCGCACCAGCGCGAGCGCCTCTTCGACGGCGTCGACGTTCTTGCCGCCCCCGACGACCAGTTCCCGGTTCTTGGCCGTCCCGCCGCCCAGCGCCTTGGCCGCCGGCGCGGCGATCTCGGCGGCTGAGGCACGCTCGGTGAGCCCGGATGTGACCGCAACGACGATTCCGGCTGTCGACCGGTCGGGCCCCGCTCCGACCACGGCCACCACGCCTTCGTCGAGATGGGCACGGGTCGCCACCGCCAGTCGGCGGAGGTCATCGGGTGTGAGACCGTCGCGGCGCACCGCAACGACGCCGTCGACGGCTTCCGCCGCCAGCGTCGCCGCCTCCGCCTCGGCCTCGCGGGCGCGCGCGGTGTCGAGCTGATCTTTGAGCGCCTTCACCTGCTGTTGGAGCTGCTGGATCCGATCCGGGAGCTCGGACGCCGGCACCTTGAGCGTGTCTGCCGCCCGTCGGAGCTGGCGTTCCTCGTCGTGGATGCGCTCGATGGCGGCGTCGCC